>NZ_JABAIW010000100.1:0-6565 GCF_014231265.1 Clostridium sp. DJ247
TTTTCTCAAATTTGAGCTAAGACTAATAAAAAAATATTTAAATGTGACTTCAACATTGATAATATATACTTACGTATAAGTTAAATTTAAGTTGTGGTTATCTATATTTTAATAACTTATTTATAAATTTCTACTGGTGTTTTAACTGGGGCATACTGTTTAATGATATTCACATCCTCATTACTTACAGCTATACATCCATAGGTCCAGTTATATTCATTTCCACCTCCATGAATTCCTACTGCCCCTCCTAAAGGTGTATTCCATGGTGGTTGTTTATAGTTATCTATTGCGTCTTTAATCTTTTCGTAAGTTTCTTTATTAATTAGACCTTTATCTAAACCATTTTGTGCATCTTTAATATTAGGGTAACTTAATCCTAAAAAATATGTATATTTCGTTTGCCCATTTCTATAACAAATATAGTAACTTCCCTCTGGAGTTTTGTTATCTCCTTCTTTTTCTTTATCACCTTCTGGAGATCTTCCCAGACCTATTTTAAACCTTCCAATTATATTTTCATCTCCGTAAAGCTCCAGTACTCTTTTTTTCTTATATATTTTAATCATAGTCTTAGATGGTATATGTTCTGGCTTACTAAAAAAAAGCTGTAAATCATCTTTTGTTTTAATATTCTTCTCACCTAACTCTTTCACTGATGTATTTTCAGCTTTTTCACTATTTAAGGCAGAATTTTTTACATGTTTTCTTATGGAATATGCTGTAATAGCTGTAATCAACATCATTCCAATTATTAAAAACGTTAAAGGAATAATCTTTTGTCTATTTTTCATTTTTACCACTCCAGTTCATTAGTTAACCTTTAAAATCAAATGATAATTATATTAATATTACTTATCTATTATTTCGGCTAGTTTTAATTTTTCATTACTTATAATTCATGTTTTTTACAAAAATATGCACAAAAATATAATAATAACATATTATTTACAACACAGTATTAAGTTCCCAATATAGATTTAAGCCAACTTAATAAATTTTCATTTTTGTCACCAGCTAATTTATAGCTGTTATATTTTTTATTATATTGTTCAAGTTTTGTACCATATTCCTCTATATCTTTCTTATATTGAGCAAGCTTACTATTATAATTAATAACAGTATTGTTCCATTGCTCTGTTTTATCACTATTTTTTAATAAATCCATCTGCTTTTTTATTTCCTCTAGTTCCTTACTTTCAACTTGTATTTTATTACTAACACTTTCAATATCTTTTTGTTCCTTTTCTAAGACAGTAGTTGTTGCTTTAGTATATTGTTTGCTTACTGGCCTTTGATCAGTCTTTATATCTATAAGTCCTGCCACACAAACTATAAAAAAAACTATAATAACTACAAAAAGTTCAAACATAAGTGATTTAATTGTACTCATATTTTTTATCTCCCAATTTCAAATATTAGGTATATTTAATATTTTTCACCTAGATTTACTATATGATATATAAGTACAGATTATGATTTAACTTAAAAAACTTTAACTTAAGCTTCTATTTCTTACCAGAATAACCCCAGCTTGTGGAACTTTGCTCTTCAGAAGAATTTATAACTAGCTAAAATTCGAAAATTCTAATATTTCAACCTTTGAGGAAACGAAAAAAAGTTATCATAAAATATAATTTCATGATAACCTAAAATAAAAATAATCTTAACAATGTAAAACTTTACAAATAGCATTTATATAATACTCAATGTATACCTACTAATTGGCATTTCTTGCACTTATCAATAAAATAGTTAATATTCTCATTAATCTCTTTTATTTTATCTTCTGTTATATTCCCTCTTCCTAATCTATCACATAAAGAGAATAATGCTATTTCTTCAGCATCTACTTCTGAAAGCATAGTTTTTATATCTGCAAAAGGTAAGTTTTTAACTACAAAAAGTGTGTGCATATGCCATCTTACTATTATAGATACTTTTTTTATAAAATCTTCATCACATTGAAACTCTTTAAGAAACTCTATAGAAAGCTTTTTTCCAACTTTATCATGATCATAGGAGGTTATTCTTCCTTTTCTCATTTTAGTTGTGGGCCCTTTTCCTATATCATGAAGTAAAGCTGACCACATAAAAACCTGAGGATTCTCACTTTTTTTCTTTCTTTTTGCGGCCTCATCTACAACAAGCATAGTGTGTTTCCAAACACTGCCTTCTGGATGATATATAGGGGATTGTGGTGTTTCCTTCAACTTCCACAACATTGATAGAGGATACATATTTAAGAATTCATTATTATTAGATATTATATTAAAATATTCTGATGGTTTTTCATCTAGCATCAAATGTTTATCAAATTCTTTAAATAGTTCTTTAAAATTTTCCATAATTGTATCACCTTCTTTAAAGCTTTTTTGAAAGTGCCATGTTTTTGTTTCTTATTTATTTTTCCCAAAAGTTAATAAGATTATTTCTTATATCTTTAGTATTTCTAATATATGTATTAGGAAACCATTCCCTAGGAAATAATTTCTTATAACTTAAATTTGAAAATCTTTCATCTATTAAAATTATAACTCCCTTGTCTTCTTCCGTCCTGATAACTCTTCCTGCAGCTTGTAGTACTTTATTCATTCCTGGATACATATAGGCATACTCATATCCTTTGCTGCTTATTTCATTATAGTGGTGCATTACTATATTTCTTTCTAAGCAGAGCTGCGGTAATCCTACACCTACGATAACAGCTCCAATTAATTTATCATGCTTTAAATCTATACCTTCAGAAAAAATTCCACCTAATACAGCAAAGGCTATTAAAGTTACTTTTGGGTTATCTTTGAAATTTTTTGTAAATTCCTCTTTTTCTTCCTCACCCATATTATTTTCCTGTACTATAACATTATAGTTACTATATTCTTCTGAGAAAAACTTATAGGTTTCCTTCATATATTTATATGAAGGAAAAAACACTATATAGTTTCCAACTTTACTCTCAACAATACAATTAATATAATCAGCTATTTTAGTATAGCTATTTTCCCTTTGATTATACTTTGTAGAAATGTTATCCACTATAAATATTTCCCTGTTATCTACAGAAAAGGGTGATGATAGCCTCATTGTGTAATCTTCTTCATTTCCTCCAAGCATGTCTTTAAAATAAGCTATAGGATTTAATGTGGCTGAGAAAAATATTGAAGCCTTAGATTTTTTTATACATTGATTTAAAATATAAGATGTATCTAAGCAGTACATTTTTAAGTTAACATCGTTTCCCTGTTTTTCAACAAAGGTAGCAAACCTATCATCATATAGTTCAGAAATTCTTATATATGATAAACAATTAAAATATACCTGCAATAGTTCTTCATACCCATGGTTTTTACTATTGTTAACTAACCACTCTTCTGCCTCTGAAGTGAATCGCCTCAATAAAATTACAATTTCTTCTATATGATTTTTTTGGACATAAGCATCCTTATTCTTAAATATTAAATGTTTTATTTTAGTATTCTCAGAGAGTTGAGTTTCTTTTTCACCTTTTTCTGCTTCAAAACAGTCTGTTGTGTTAGGATCTTCACATAGCTTTCTCAATTTTATCATATAGGTATTTATCTTATCTAAAACTCTAGCTATCTTAGGATTTATATATTTCATTATCTTTTTCAAGTCTAAAAATTGCTGTTTATTAATTTCAGCAGAAAACATATCTCTTGCTCTATCCACTAGGTTATGAGCTTCATCTATTAAAAATACATACTCATCTGTTCCATTTTCAAAAAACCTTCTTAAATAAACTCTAGGATCAAAAACATAATTATAATCACATATTATACAGTCAGCTAATAAAGCTAAATCCAGTGAAAATTCGAAAGGACAAATGTTATGTATTTTTGCATATTTTACTATGGAATCTCTATTAATAAAATTTTCTTTAAGCAAAATCTTCTCTATAGCTTTATTTACTCTATTAAAATGTCCTTTTGCAAATTCACATTCTTCTGGGTTACAGGATGGTTTTTCTTTAAAACATATTTTTTCTTTAGCAGTTAAAGTCACTACTTTCAATTCTAATCCTTCATTTTTCATATTTAATATACATTCTTCCGCTATACCTCTAGTAATAGTTTTAGCAGTTAAATAAAATATTTTTGAGATTAACCCCTCTCCTAATGACTTAATGGCTGGAAACAAAGTAGATATTGTTTTACCTATCCCTGTTGGAGCTTGAGCGAAAATATTCTTTCCTTCTCTAATGGTTCCATATATGGCCACTGCTAATTCTCTTTGACCTTTTCGATATGAATTAAAAGGAAATGATGTATTTTTTATAGATATGTTTCTCTTAACTTTCCAGTCCCTTATATAATTTGCCCAAAAATAATACTTATTTAACAATTCATAGAAAAATATCTCTAAATCTGTTATATAAAAATCTGTTTTTAAATACTTAATTTCATCATTATTTATATTATAATAAGTCAATTGAACTTTTATTTCATTTAAGTTATTTTGCATTGCATAGATATATGCATAACATTTTGCTTGAGCCCAATGAAGGGAATTATAATTTTCATCAATAAATTCTAAAGGTTTCGTAACAGTTTTTATTTCATCTATTATTACACTATTCCCTTCTATAATTATTCCATCCACACGGCCTTCAACTATAAAATTAAATCCTTTAAACTCAAAGCTGTGCTTTAACCCTACCTCTGCTTTATACTCTTTTTTTACATTTTTACCTTGTAATAATTCTTCTAAAGGAATTTGCTTTTCATCAGAAAACATACTTTTATATTGTTTTTGTATCTTTTGATGTGCCTTTGTACCCTGGATAGCCCTGCTGCTTCCTGTAAATCTACTATCTAAATCTCCACTTCTTAAAACAAATTCAACTAAGTTTCGTACGGAAACCTTAATTTGTTCAACACCCATAAAATCAGCTCTTTCTCTATATCCATCTTCTATTTATTATTTACGTGTTATATACATTCCTCAACTAATATTCTATATAATTTAATTTTGTTTTACAATGGAATTTTAATTAACCATTATATTACCAATTATTCTGAAATTATGATAATATATATTTATATGAAATTATTATGTTAAATATTACTAATAAGTATAAACTTTTTTCATTTATATACGATAAAAATCTTGAACTATAGATAACTTTAATGTAAGTTTAAATTAGATTATATTTTAATAATTATGGAGGGATACAGCATGGATAAATCTAAAAAACTAATTTTTTCATTTTTTATTTCTGCAGCTCTACTGAATAGCAAATGCTTAACTTATAATATTGTACATGCTGCAGAAACTACTAAACCGAATGTTCAAAGTAGCGCCTATGATGGTGATCTAAATATATTCACTAAATATGGATACAAAGGGCAATGTACTTGGTTTACCTATGGAAGGGTTCTTGAAAAACTAGGAATATCTCTTCCTTCAGAATTTTATGGCAATGCTGTAGATTGGTGGTACGCCAATGTGAAGGATAATGTTTATTCATATGGTTCTGAACCAAAAGCTAATTCTATAGCAGTATGGGCAGGGGGCAACTATGGTTATGGCCATGTTGGTTTTGTAGAAAAAGTAGAAGGAAGTAATGTTTTTCTTAATGAAGGTAATTTTAGCGTAAGAAGAAACTACGATGGGTCTGTAAAGTCCTTATCTAAAGATAAAATGAAGTCTAGAGGAAATTTATATTTGAAGGGCTATATTTACTTGGATTCACCAGTGAAAAAAAATACTGTAAAACCAGTAGATAATATTGTACAAGCTTCTGCTTCTAAAGAATCCATAGCAGGAACAAGTGTAGTAAATTTGTCAAATCCAAGTTCTACACTTAATGTTAGGAGTACACCTGATATATCTTCCAGTGTTCTAGGATATTTAAAAAATAGTGAAACAGTTAACATTATAGGTGTCTATGGAGACTGGTATAAAATTCAATATGGTTCAACTTATGCATATGTAAGTTCCAAATACATAATAAATAATTCCAACAGTAATCAATCCAATAATACTGTAACAAAAGGAGTTTTACCACTTAAAAGTAGTACTAGCTCTGTAAAATCTGGATTTGTAAATTTAGCTAGTGACTCTTCATCTTTAAACTTAAGAAGCTATCCTAATGGAAAAATTTTAACCACTTTAAAAAACAGAACAAAAATAGATATATTAGAATCTACCGGAGGATGGTATAAAGTTAGTGTTGCTGGGAATATTGGATATGTATCTTCTAGCTACGTAAATACTTCTGAAAATTCTTTTGCAAGCCTGTCATCCGCTGATACCACAGAAACTAAGTCAGGTACTGTAATGCTTAGTGATGAGTATTCTACTCTGAATCTAAGAAACAATCCTTGGACCGGCAGGGTACTGTCAACCCTTGCTTCTGGAAGTAAAGTTGAAATTTTAGGTAATAATGGGCGTTGGTACAAAGTAAAATCAGGAGACTCTGTTGGATATGTTCATTCAGATTATATTCAACTGTAGAGTAACTATATAGATAACCATGCCCGAAATTTAACTTATACTACGGTATATATTACCATGTTTCGTCACGTTAAATATTTTTAATTAG
>NZ_JABAIW010000101.1:0-6002 GCF_014231265.1 Clostridium sp. DJ247
TTTGAGGTACGAGTTTATCAAAGTTTCTTAGATTTTCAAAAACACGAACTTTAGACTGATTAAAAGTCTTTAACGTGCTGAAGTTTGGCAACACATTCTGGAGTGTAAGTTGAATTTTCACTTTTTACATATATTCTTATTCACTTGCTTTTATGATTTTCCTCATGTCTCCTATCATATATAGAGATCCTGAAACTAAAAGTAAGTCATCATCATTACAGTAGGATCTAGCTAGTCTATATGCATCATTATAATTTTCCACAGCTTCACAGTTAGCATTATACTTATCTATTATATTTTTTAGTTTCTCAGAGCTTTGTGCTCTTTCGTTATTAGGAGTAACAGCTATTACTCTTTTAGCCATAGGAACTATGATCTCAATCATTTTTTCTACTTCCTTGTCAGCTAGTATTCCAAGAATAAGTATCATGTTATTATATTCAAAATAATTTCTTACATTCTCTTTGAGTTTTTTAATCCCATCTATATTGTGTGCACCATCAATAACTACTAGTGGTTTATTTTTCATAACCTCAAGTCTTCCAATCCATTTAACTTCTGCTAAAGCACTAATAATATGATCTTTGGTTATATTTACTCCCTGTGTTATAATTTCTTCTATAGCAAAAACTGATGTAGCACAATTCATTAATTGGTGTAATCCTAAAAGACTTAACTCTATATCATAGGTATTTTCATATGTTTTAAGTTTAAATTTTTGAATATACCTGTTTGATTTCTTACTAATTTTATCAAAGTCTTTTTCATATATTATGCAATCATGAGGAACCTTTATTAATTTGCAGTTTCTTTCTATACACACTTTTTCTATAACAGCTTCAGCTTCTTTTTCTTGCGGATACATTATAACTGGTATCCCATTTTTTATTATTCCAGCTTTCTCATAAGCAATGTTTTCTAAAGTGTCTCCTAGTATATTTGTATGATCATAACTTATAGATGTAATAACGCTGGCTATAACGCCTCCCTTTTCAACATCAGAGAATGAAGGCATAACATTTGTAGAATCTAGTCTTCCTCCAAGTCCTACCTCTACTACTGCAAAATCAACCTTTTCTTTTAAAAAATAATGAAACATAGTACATGTAATTATTTCAAATTCTGTTGGATGATCATATCCCAGCTCAATAACTTTTTCAACAGCCTTCGATACCTCAGTAACTGCTTTGCTCAATTCCTCTTTAGGAATATTCTTTTCATTTATCTGTATTCTTTCTTCAAAGACCTCAATATATGGTGATGTATACATGCCAACCTTAAACCCAGCAGTCTTTAGTATTTTACTTAACATAGAAGTAGTTGAACCCTTGCCATTTGTTCCCGCAATGTGTATACATTTTAGCTTCTTATGAGGATTTCCTAAAAGCTCCAGTATTTTTTCTGTTCTACTTAATCCTAAATTACTTCCAAACCTAGCTGTATTTGTTATGTACTCCATTGTTTCTTCATAATTCATACTGTCACATCCCTATATTTTTTGTTTAAGATATATTCTTTACTCTTTTTATTATAACATGACGCAAAGCTATACATTAACAGGGAAATTTAAACTTACTATATATGTACAGTATGATATCGTATACTAAGAGCTTCTATGAACCCCTCCTAGCATTTTTTAGTATACGATATTATACACCGTATTAAACTATATCCTATTTACAGCTATTGGTTTTTACGCTCGAAACTTAACTTATACGTAGGAATATGTTGCCAAAACTGAAGCACATTTAAAAACTTTTTATCAGTCTTAGTGAAGTGTTTTAGAAGATCTTAGAACCTTATATATGTTTGAGCGCAGCGAGTTTATATAAGGTTCTTAGAAATTTATTATGAAACTACTCTTCCTTTCGTCAGAGTAGTAAGCGATTCGCACAAAATCACAGATTTTGGCTCTCTGCTTAAACACGAACTTTAGACTGATTAAGAGTTTTTAACGCGCTGAAGTTTGGCAACATATTCCGGAGTATAAGTTAAGTTTTCACTGTGGAGCTCTATAGGTTTTATATAAACATTATTCAACAGACTTTATAATATTACTTAGTCTTTGTATCTCGAATTCTATAATGGACTTTTGTTCTTGTCCTAGTTGTTCTCTCTGATTTATACGATTTTTCAATTTCTCTATTTCATTCATCAGCTGTTTAATTTCTGTTTCATCCTGTATATTAGAATCTTCTATCTTTTTAGCAAACTCCTTTATATAGTCGTTAAGTATGACTAATCTACTTTCACCATCTCTTTTAAGTAAATTTATATCTTTTCCTGATGCTTTAATTATGTTGATAACAGATTGCTTTCTTATCTCAGTGGGAAGATTTCCTGGCAAAGCTTTAAAAAATTCATCTATTATAAATACTGTTTTAGTATTATCATTTTCTAAGGTAAATTTATCATAAATTTCATTTATACTTAAGACTTGATTTATATCTGTATCTCTATCTTTATATTCACTTATTTCTTCCCTATCACTATTTATAGAAACATTATTAGATTTCATGTTTAAATTAGTAATTCCTAGCTCATTAGTTTCCTTTCTATGGTTTTCACCCACTTGGTTAGAGGATTCATTATTAAGCTTTATATTTTCCTGGTTTTCTGCTTCTTCATCTATTTTCTCAACAAGTTTAAACTTTTCAAATATGGACTTCTTAGTTCCCATGTGTTCACCCCTTATGAATATATAATTGAAAATATGTGATGATTATTATTAATAATACTACAAAGCATGACCTTAAATCTGAGATTTATATAAATTAGACAAATACTCCTGAAATGATTCCTATAACTATACATAATATACTTTCTACAAAGTATTTACATTGATAAGTAAGCCTGAATTTTTTCACTAGTAATCTTTGATTTAATATATATATTATAAATTCGCATATTAAAAGAGTAATTATAAAAATTATTACTGCCTTAAAATATATACTCATTATAATCAACCTTCCTCTCAACATCTTCCGAAAAAGGAATATTACATAAATATTACATTTAATAATATTAAATGTAAAATTGTGTTGTCTCAATTTAATATATAATATCTTTTAAAATACTATTTATTTTATATTTACGTAATTTTTTCATTAAACTTTAATACTTATTTTAACAAACTTAAAATTTATGTAATAAAAACACTATCAAATTCAATAAATTTGATAGTGTTTCTTTTCAATTAGGACTCTGTATTTATAAATAATCTACTAGTTATTTTAAACTTTCCAATCTCTCAATAACTGATTTTAACATTTCTTTATATTTGTCACCTTTAGCTTTTTCTTCATCAACAACTTCTTTAGGTGCCTTAGATACAAACTTTTCATTTGAAAGCTTCTTTTCCACTCTATCTATTTCCTTCTCTAACTTTTCTTTTTCCTTATTCAATCTCTCAAGTTCTTTTTCTAGATCTACTAAGTCCAGTAAAGGAATAAATATTTCCGCACCTCTAGTAACTACTGAAACCACATTTTCTGGAGCCTCTTCTTTATTATTTAAGAATTCAACCTCACTAGCTGAAGCAAGCTTTTGGAAATAGCTTACGCCATTTTTAAATGCATCTGCTGCATCACCTTCAGTTATATATGCCATTACTTTAGCCTTTCTTGATGGCGGTACATTCATTTCAGTTCTAACGTTTCTCAATGACTTTATAGCTTCAATTACATACTCCATATCCTTCTCAGCTTTTTCATCATAAAGGGATTTATCATATTCAGGCCATTTTGATATTGTAATAGATTCATATCCAGTATATAAATAAGTATATATTTCTTCAGTTATAAAAGGCATTATAGGATGTAACAGCTGTAAGCTTGTAGTCAAAACCTTATTTAGCACATTAAAGGCTATCCCTTTTGCCTCTTCATCCTCACCATACATTACTGGTTTTACAAGTTCAATATACCAGTCACAGAACTCTCCCCATATAAAGTCATAAACTTTTTGTGATGCAATACCAAGTTCAAATTTTTCAATGTTATCTGTTACCTCTTTTATAAGAGAATTCATTCTAGATAAAATCCATTTATCTGCTGCGCTGTAATTTTTACATTCACTATATTTCTTCATTATTTCTTCATCTAGGTTCATAAGAACAAACCTTGATGCATTCCATATCTTATTTGCAAAATTTCTAGCAGCTTCAACTCTTTCTGGATAATATCTTATATCACTTCCTGGGGCATTACCTGTTATAAGGGTAAATCTTAAAGCATCCGCACCATATTGTTCTATTACATCAATAGGATCTACACCATTTCCTAGTGATTTAGACATTTTTTTACCTTCTGAATCCCTTACGATACCATGAATTAATACATTATCAAATGGTATATCCTTCATACAGTAAATTCCTGAAAATATCATTCTTGCTACCCAGAAGAATATTATGTCATAACCAGTAACTAAAGTGCTATTAGGATAGAAATACTTTAAGTCTGGTGTTTCATCTGGCCAGCCTAGTGTTGAGAAAGGCCATAATGCTGAGCTAAACCAAGTATCAAGTACATCCTTATCTTGTTCTAACTTTTCACTTTCACACTTAGTACATTTATTTGGAGCATCAACAGCTACTATAACTTCACCACAGTCTTTACAATACCATACAGGAATTCTATGACCCCACCATAGCTGCCTTGATATACACCAATCCTGAATATTTTCCATCCAGTTAAAATATGTCTTTTCAAATCTTTCTGGAACAAATTTTACCTTCTTATTCTTAACAACTTCTATGGCTGGTTCAGCAAGAGGCTGCATTTTAACAAACCATTGTTTAGAAATCATTGGTTCAATAGTAGTGTTACATCTATCGTGGCATCCAACATTATGATTATGTTCTTTAGTATTTACTAAGAAACCTTGATTTTTTAAATCTTCAACGAGAAGTTTTCTAGCTTCATATCTATCTAAGCTATCATATTTACTTCCTGGGAAGTTAATTGTTCCATCTTCATGCATTATATTAAGTTCCGGTAGGTTATGTCTTTTACCTACTAAATAATCATTTGGATCATGAGCTGGAGTTATTTTAACTGCTCCTGTACCAAACTCAACATCTACATAATCATCCGCTATTATTGGTATTTCTCTGTTTACTAGAGGAAGCATTAAGTTCTTTCCTATTAAATGAGCATATCTTTCATCATTAGGGTTAACTGCTACAGCAGTATCTCCAAGCATTGTTTCAGGTCTTGTAGTTGCTACCTCTAAAAACTCATCACTACCTACAACTGGATATTTAATATGCCAGAAGTGACCACTATGTTCACTATATTCAATTTCCGCATCAGATAAAGCAGTTTGACATTTTGGACACCAGTTTATGATTCTATTACCTTGATAAATTAATCCTTCATTGTATAATTTAACAAAGACAGTTCTTACAGCCTTATTTAAGTTATCATCCATGGTAAAGCTTTCTCTAGTAAAATCAACTGAGCATCCTAATTGCTTTATTTGGCTTCTTATTCTTTCCCTATACTCATCAGTCCATTCCCAAACCTTTTCTAAGAAAGCTTCTCTTCCTAACTCTTTCTTCTTCAAACCTTTTTTAAGCAGTTCATTTTCCACTTTAACTTCTGTAGCAATACTAGCGTGGTCTTCTCCTGGCAACCATAAAGTGCTGTAGCCTTGCATTCTCTTAGTTCTTATAATTATATCTTGAATTGTATCATCAAGTGCATGACCTAGATGAAGCTTTCCAGTTATGTTAGGTGGCGGTAATACTATAGTATAAGCTTGTTTATTTTCATCTACTTCTGGAGTAAAATATCCTTTATCCCCCCAACTTTTGTAAATTCTTTCTTCAAACTCCTTAGGATTATAATTTTTAGCTATATTTCTTGAATCTTCCACAAAAATCCTCCTCTATTTATATTATAGATAACCACGCCCGAAATTTAATTTATACTCCGGAATATGTTGACAAACTTCAGCACGTTAAAAACTTTTAATCAGTCTAAAGTTCGTGTTTAAGAAAA
>NZ_JABAIW010000102.1:0-5873 GCF_014231265.1 Clostridium sp. DJ247
TTAAGCAGAGAGCCAAAATCTGTGATTTTGTGCGAATCGGTTAAGCAGACATACAAAATCTGCGATTTTGATATGGTCCCCTACTCTGTGACTACTCCTCTGAAGAGGAGTTTCCTATAAAGATGGAAGTATTAGAGCGGGTAGTCATCGGATAAAGGTACCTAACCATAATAATAAAGATATTTAGCTCTAAATATGCTTATAATATGTTCTAAACCTTATATTTACTATTAGCAACCTCTAAGCCTAAGTTTCTTATCATCTGAATGTCTTCCTCAATATTATTTCCTGATGTAGTTAACATATTTCCTGTAATAGTTGCATTTACACCCACTTTAAAACTTTCTTCTCCATAATTATGTAGAAAGTTTCTTCCTCCTGCCAATCTAATACTTGCTTTAGGATTTATAAATCTAAAGATTGTCATAGTAATTAATATTTCATTTTCATCTAATCTTTTCATATTTTCCAAGGGTGTTCCCTTTATAGGGTTAAGTATATTAACTGGTATAGACTTCACTTCTAATTTTTGTAGTTCTAATGCCAATTTAATTCTGTCTTCCATAGTTTCTCCCATACCTATTATTCCGCCTGAACATACACAAAGTCCAGCTTTCATTGCATTATTAATTGTATCTATTCGTTCATCATAAGTATGGGTTGTACATATATTTTTATAATATTCCCTGCAAGTCTCTAAATTATGATGATAACTTGTTACTCCCACTTCTTTTAGTTTCAAAAGCTGTTCATAACTTATTATTCCCAAGGAAGCACATAAATCTATATTTACATTTTTTCTAAGCTTTTCATATATCTTTAATATTTTTTCAAACTCTTCCCCTTGTAATCCCCTACCACTGGTTACTATACCAAATCTATCTACACCACCTTTTTCATCCTCTAATGCTTGCTTTAATACTTCTTCTGCCTCAACTACACCATAGTTTTTTACATCAGTGTGATAATGAGCGGATTGAGCACAGTACTTACAATCCTCAGAGCATTTACCAGATTTTCCGTTTATAATGCCACATAAATCTACCTTATTACCATTATACTTTTCACGTATCCTATCTCCTGCTTTAAATAACATATCTAAATCTTTCACTTTTGATAGTTCTAAAGCTTCTTCAAATCCAATTAATCCGTTTTCATCTATTTTTTCTTCTAATTTTGTTATTAAATTCTTCATATATTTGCCCCCATTTTCACTAAACTAACTTTTTATTATATATTGTTAACTTCATTGTAAACTAATTCGATGTATCTTGGTTTACAATACTATATTACCTAATTTATACTACTATGTCAATGTAGGTTTTTTCGTAAAATTATAGTTAAGAAAATCTTAGCTCAATCAATATTAGTTAATAGAAATTTGGAAATATAAAATAATGAAATAATAAATAGTTTAAAGGCAGGTAAATTTATTACCTGCCTTTAAACTATTTATTTTCTAAATATTTATCCAATAGCCAACTGCCACTAATCATCATCTCTTAACACATTTAGATTCTTACCGCTCAATATTTTATTCATATTTCTAACAGCACACATTTTTCCACACATAGTACAAGTATGTTCATCTTCCGGCTGTGATTCTTCTCTGTATCTTCTAGCTTTTACAGGGTCTATAGCCAAGCTGAACATCTTTTCCCAGTCAAGTTCCCTTCTTGCTTCACTCATAGCGTTGTCCCAATCTCTAGCCCCTTTAATTCCTTTTGCTATATCTCCTGCATGGGCAGCAATCTTAGAAGCTATGATACCTTCTTTCATATCATCTAGATTTGGAAGTCTTAAATGTTCTGCTGGAGTTACATAACATAAGAAATCCGCTCCAGAGGAAGCTGCTATTGCTCCACCTATAGCTGATGTTATGTGATCATATCCTGGTGCTACATCTGTAACTAGTGGACCTAGTACATAAAATGGTGCATTATGACATAGCTTCTTTTCTAACTGCATGTTAGCCTTTATTTCATCTAAGCTCATATGTCCTGGTCCTTCTATCATAACTTGTACATTTCTCTCCCAAGCTCTTTTTGTTAACTCTCCTAGTGTCATTAATTCTTTTATTTGACTAGGATCTGTAGAGTCTGCAATAGATCCTGGACGACAGGCATCACCTAAACTTATAGTTACATCATATTTTTCACATATATCTAATACTTTATCATAATGTTCGTAGAATGGATTTTCTTTATTGTTAAGCTCCATCCAAGCAAACATCAAAGCTCCACCTCTTGATACAATGTTTGTAAGTCTTTTATTTCTTTTAAATACTGCTGCAGTCTCTCTGTTAATTCCTGCATGTATAGTCATAAAGTCTACGCCATTTTTTGCATGTTTCTCTATAACATTTATTAACTCATCTTCAGTTATATCACTTAATTCTTTATCATAAAAACCTACTGCATCATATATTGGAACTGTACCAATCATAGCCGGAGAAACTTCTACTAGCTTTGTTCTAAATTCTTCTGTTTTACCAAAACAGCTTAAATCCATTATAGCTTCAGCTTTCATTTCTATGGCAACTCTAACCTTTTCAAATTCATCTTCTATGCAGTTGCAATCCTTTGAAATACCTAGGTTAACATTAATTTTTGTTCTAAGTCCTTCACCTATACCCTCTGGACTTATGGACTTATGATTCTTATTAGCTGGTATAGCCACTCTACCAGCTGCTACTAGCTCTACTAAATGATTAACATCTATATTTTCCTTCTTAGCTACTATTTCCATTTCTTTTGTGATTATGCCTTTTTTGGCAGCGTCCATTTGTGTTGTATAGTTCATTATAATCCATCTCCTCTTTAACTATTTATTTATACTTTAGATTATTCTTATTACCAATTAATAGATATTTTATTAGCTTTAACTGTCTCATAACCTCTACAAATAATACTATGATAATTATTAAAAATACTCCGTGTAACGTAAATAATTTCATAGTTCATGTAATAAAAAAGGAGCTTTACAGCTCCCTCATAATTCCTTTATAATAAAATATACTTATATAGAAACTATCTACAAAACATATTTCTTACCTTACAAAGTACTTCCCTACGTTGGTGTTAACCAAATCAGGTTATGAGGGTCAGAACTAACAGTTCTATCTCAGCTCATTATATGAGCCCCCCTAGTAGTATTAAGTTTTTAACAATTTCAATTATACCATAGATATTGTTTCCTATCAAGGCAGTATTTTCTGAAGCGTATCTATAAACCAAATATTTAATTTTTATCACTCTCTATTTGATTCTTAAGTCTTAATATTTCACCTCGGCTTAATTCTGTCAATTCCAATATTTCTTCAATATCTATACCCTTTTTGATCATTTTTATAGCTATTTTTTCTATTCCTTTTTCTATTCCTTCCTGTTTTGATTTCTTAAATCCTTCTTCAATCTTTCTACCTAAATTGCTTACCATATCATCCACCTCCATTTCTGATGTTTCCTTATATGTCCAAACTTCATTATCATCAATCGAATCGTGCATGCTTAGGTTTATTATCTAATAGTTCCTTTGTAAAATCTTCTATTTTTAAACTATTAGGATTCCTTACCCTCTCGGGGCTAAGTCTGTAGTTAAAATTTTAGTGGTAGCTATCTTTACAATTGCTACCACTTTCATAATAATTAATGATTCGCTATTTCATTTTTTAGCTTTATTACTTCATCTTCACTTAGTCCTGTTATCTCCATGACGAAAGAAACATCTACTCCTTTACTCAAAGCATTTTTAGCAATTTCCTTATTTCTTTCTTCTCTTCCTTCTTCTCTTCCTTCTTCTCTTCCTTCTTCTCTTCCTTCTACTTTTCCCTCTTCTTTTGCACCTTCAATCATACTTTTTTCATCCAATATCTTTTTCATTCGAAGTTCTGCAAGTCGCACAGTTTCAGGGTCTCTACTCAACATATCAAGAACTGTTATCGCTTTTCTTATTGCTGGTTCTCCCATTTCAACCACCTCCATTACTTCCTTTTCTGGTTTTGTTAAAAATGCCAGCCACTTGTTTAAGCTAGTGTTAAGTTCTGGTTGTTCATCTAAAAACTTTGGTAATTCTACGAAGTGTATCTCTAATATATCTGTTAACATTGTCTTGTCATTATCTTCATATAAATGATATACTGTGTGATATTGTTCACTCTCTACATAATTGAAATTTAGTATATTTATGGTTATAGTTTTATTAAGATTTTTATAATTTTCTCCTTTTTTTATCTGGTTTGAGTACAATCTAGACCAGTAAAATAGCGTTCTCTTTATCATATTATATCTATTTATAAGTTGTATCTCTACATTTATGTGAATCCCTTTTTCTGTTATTACTCTTACATCTAAAATTCCTATTTTGTCATCTACTGTTTCAATATCTGATAGCTTTGTGTCTACATATTCAATATGTTTTATCTTCTCTTTTTCAGTTCCCTCTAATAGAGCATTCAAGAAACTTATCAATATGTCCTCATTCTCAGGACTTCCAAATATCTTTTGAAATACTACATCATTCTTAGGATCAAGAATCATTTTATCATCAAAGCTAATATCCATTTTATCACTTCCTCTGTTAATAATATTTTACCAAATTTATTAGGCTTATTCTATATTCCAGCATTAATATCTCAATTATATTATTTAGTTCATCACATAGTTTAGGTGGAGAGGTGGTATAGTATTTTGAAAACTTTTTTAGTTTGGTATCTCCCTAGCCACCCTTTACCCCTATTTTATTATCAATTATTATATTTACATTACTTATATTGTTACATCTATTACCATTAGTTTATCATACTGCTTCTTTTAGTGGAACAACTGGCATTATATATTCACTCTTATTCTTCATCATTTCATAGATTATATTTACAAGCCTTCTCATTACACAAACCAATGCTTGTATTTTTGTCTTTCCTTCTGATATTTTTCTTTTATAGTATTGCAAAAATACTGGATTCCTTGGAAGGTTACTTCCCTTTGCTACTTGAATTTGCTGTACTGCTAGGAAGTAGAATACTGCGTATAGTTCCCTGTTTCCTTGCTTACTTTTCTTATCCTTCCCTTTTCCTACTGCAACATCTGCCGCAATACCTTCTAGTATCATTAGTATTCCTTGCCACCAATTTCTATTATGGTTATAAACTCAGGAGTAGCACCAAATAGCCCTCCATCATCCTATGATAGCCCCAATTCATCCATTATTTTCGGATTATCAGTATCCTCCATAACAAAGATTGAACCATACTCTTCAAGCTTGTAGCTGTCCCATATTTCTTCTCCTGTTAGATTGGTCACAATATTCTTGAAATACTGCTCCAACTCCTCCATTAATGCCTTTGGTAGACTATTATTATCCTTTACATTTTTTATATCTTCCATTGTATTTATTACTATCATTATTTCATCCTCCTCTATAGCAGTCTTACCGCCCTCATTTTTTCTTCTTTACTACTATTGATATAAAATTTAGCAGTAGTATCAACACTACTATGTCCTGCAAGCTTACTTACAGTAGTTAGCGGAATACCTTTAGTTACAAGCCTTGTACAATAGGATCAATTTTATGATGTTTCCTGCATTGTCATACTCATACTTAGTACTTCTTTCTGACTCTTCATCCCTAGGATCTCTCTTTACTATTTCCACAAGTCTATCTGAAGCATCATAACGTACTATGTTTTCATAGCCTTCTGGAGTAGTTACTCTTGTTATGTTTCCATTGGCATCATATTCGTATAAGGTTTTAGCTGCTATTTTCCCTTTGGTTTCTTCTGCTAAATCTCCCTCATTTATCTCTTCGCTTACTTTTTCAAGCAAACCTACGCTGTTATAGTAATATCTAGTTACCTTATAGGTATTTGCATTTAT
>NZ_JABAIW010000103.1:0-5549 GCF_014231265.1 Clostridium sp. DJ247
AATTTTCAAAGATCTTGTCGCTTCTTAGCGACTTATTTATCTTATCATGGTCACTTAACTTTGTCAACAACTTTTTTAAGTTGTTTTTTTGTTAAGTTTTGTCGTTTCTTCAAGCGACATGTGTTATTGTATCATAAAAATTTACTGCTAAATATTCAAATACTAGTATTTTTTAGACTTATATAAGCATATCTCGCTATTTCTACATATTACTTACTTTTTATTATATTGATACACTAGGTACAGTTTTCAATTAATTTTAGAACAAATAAAAAAGTGTACTATTATAAATACACTTCTTCTACTCTATCTAGACTTGTAAAATGTTACGTGATCTCTCCACTTCCCGTTAATAAATAAATACTTTTCATTGATACCTAATTCTTTAAATCCACAGGATTTAAGTACTCCTTGAGATCTTAGATTCTCTACAAGTGTTGAAGCTTCTAATCTATGTAAATCCATTTCTTCAAAAGCATATTTAGCAACAAGATTTAATGCTTCTTTCATATATCCTTTTCCTTGTTCACTTTTATCAATAGAATATCCTACAAAAGCGCTCCTAAATATCCCCATAACTATATTTGATATCTGTATTTTACCGATAAATTTGTTGTTTTTATAAATTCCAAAGTTAATACTATCGCCATTTAAGAACTGTTTATATCCTTCTATTAGGTTTCTTCTTTGATAATCTAGGGTATAAAAACTTTCATCTCTATCAGGTTCAAATGGTTTTAGATATTCTTTATTTCTTGAGTAATAATCTAGTAGATTCTCAGCATCACTTGGAATTAACACTGAAATATCTATATTTTTTCCCTTTATTTTTAAACTTTTATTTATGTTTTGATTTCTAAAAGCTTCATAATCTATACCAAATAACAACTCATCTCTAAATATATTATTAAATACTATACTACTTGAAATTATCCCTTCCAATATAAATCCTAAGTCTGTAAAAGACATAATATTTATTTCTTCATCAGCTATTACGTTAATCTTATTTATATTCATATCTTTAAATAAAGACATACAGAATATCTCTAATATTTGCTTTAACAATTCATAACTGTTTTCTCTTGACTTATAAAATTTAATTCTAAAATTACAATACCTATTTTCTTTAGAAAGCTCAACAATAAATATTCTTCCTAAGGTTATTCCTAAAGTATCTCTTATTATATACTCATTCTTATTTACATTTATCGGATCTATAGTCACGTGTGGCACCTTTAACATATCACTCTCTCCCATGTTTTAAAATAAAAGATTTCGTTAAGTTATCTCATATCTTTTCTATACTTTTAAGCTGATTCAAGTTAAATTATAACACAAAAAATGTTGATAATATAAAACTATATGTTTATATTATTTATAGGATTTCAAATATAAATAAGGATGTGACATTTATGAATAAACAATCTATTTCTAAATTAAATCTTTTTCTTTTAGGAATTAAAAGTAGATTTGAAGAGAACTCTAATATATTTAAAAATATCTCTATTAAGTATACAGCTGGCTTAAAGAATTTTAATGGTACAGGTGAATATGATTCTGAAAATATTAAATTTAATTTTAATGGGAAAACAGAACTGTTATCTATGGACGACTTAATCCTGTTTATATGTAATGAAGCTAGTAATTACGATACCTTATCGCTAACATATAGTGAAAGAGGATCTGATATACTAATTGAAGCAGATAATAAAAATGTTAAGATGAAAAATGTAGAAGTTAAAGAAACTAAAGAAAATACTTCTCATACTATTGCTGAAACTTCTACACTGCTTAATAGAAACTATTACATTAAAGTTGGCAAAGCTGATTCATTGTTAAAAGAAATAGGCATTATGAGTAAAGAAGGAAAAGTTAAAAATGATAGAATAAGAAAGTATAACCAAATAGATCATTACGTAGAACTTTTTGATGAAATGCTAGGAAAACTTCCTAAGACTGAAACCTTAAGAATATTAGATTGTGGTTGTGGAAAGTCTTATCTAAGCTTCGTATTAAACTATTATCTAACAGAAGTTAAAAAGATTAAATGTCATTTTATAGGCCTTGACTATAAAGAAAGCGTTATAGAATCGTCTAAAAAAATTGCTGGCAATTTAGGTTATAGAAATATGGAGTTTCATGCAATAGATATTAAAAACTATAATCCTAAAAATAAGATAAATATAGTAATGTCTCTTCACGCCTGCGATACTGCTACTGATATGGCCTTAGCACTTGGTATAAAATTAGAGTCAGATGCGATAGTTTCGGTTCCTTGCTGTCATAGAGAACTCCTAAGCCAATATTCTTATGAACCTTTTAAAGATATATTAAAATATGGTGTTTTTAAAGCAAGAATGGCTGATATCTTAACTGATGGGATGAGATCATTGATGCTTGAAGCTAAAGGATATGACGTTTCTGTAGTTGAGTATATTTCGCCTCTAGAGACCCCTAAAAATTTAATGATAAGAGCTTTAAAAGTAAAAGATGAGAATGATGATGCTATGTCTAAATATTTAAGTCTCATGAGTAACCTTAATATATACCCAGCTTTGTATGATTTTCTTAATCAATGGTAAATTAAAATGCTTTAATCAAAGCTAGCTTTGATTAAAGCATTTTAATAAATTTATTTTAACGTATGAATAAATAGCCCACTTCTTAATTTAGGTTCAAACCAAGTTGATTTTGGAGGCATAACTTCTCCTGCATCCGCTATGTCCATTAAATCTTGTATTGATGTTGGATACATAGAGAAGGCAACCCCCGTTTTTTGTTCATCTACTCTTCTTTCAAGTTCTCCAAGACCTCGAATACCACCCACAAAATCTACTCTGTTATTCGTTCTTGGGTTATCAATACCCAAAACTGGATCTAGTAGGTTGTTTTGAAGAATAGAAGCATCTAATCTATTAACAGGATTATTAGGATCATAAGTTTCTTTTTTTGCAGTAAGCTCATACCATTTTCCACTTAAATACATTCCGTAAGTATGGTTACTAGAAGGCTTATATGGTCTATCTTCTTCATATATGCTTATTTCAAATTTTTCCGAAACCTTAAGCATAAATTCATCAATTGAAAGTCCATTTAAATCCTTAACAATTCTGTTATAGTCCATAATACTTAGTTCAGCATGTGGAAAAAGCACTGATAGAAAGAAGTTAAACTCCTCATTGCCTGTATAATTAGGATTTTCTTCTCTACGCATTAGACCAACTTTTACCGCTGAAGCTGTTCTATGATGACCATCTGCTATATATAGATTTTCTATATTTTTAAATTTGCTGCATATATTATTTATAGTATGCTCATCATCAATAATCCATACCACATGTTGTATTTTATCTTCTGCTTGAAAATTATAAACAGGTTCTTTTTCAGTCCACAAATTTATTATATTATTAATTTCATCATCTTGCTTATAAGTTAAGAAAATAGGACCAGTATTTGCATCGCAAGTATCTACGTGTTTAATTCTATCTAGTTCCTTCTTTAACACAGTGTGTTCATGTTTTCTTATTTTATTATTTGTATAATCATCTATAGAAGTACATCCCACAATTCCAGTTTGTTCTCTTCCATTCATGATTAATCTATATATATATAAACATTTATTTTTGTCTTGTACAAACTCACCATTATTTATCATATTCTGTAGGTTACTAGCTGCCTTCTTATATACCTGTTCATCATAAGGATCTATATTTACATCTAAATCTATTTCAGCTTTATCTATATGCAAAAATGAATAGGGGTTATCCTTAACCATTTCTCTTGCTTCTACACTATTCATAACATCATAAGGAAGAGCTGCTATTTTACAAGCTAGATCTTTTCTAGGTCTAACCGCCTTAAAAGGTCTCAAAACCGCCATATTAACACCTCTTTTCTAAACATTTGCGCCGATTATATCATATTCTAAAACTTCTTTTATTATATTAACTATTTCATCACCTATTCTACCCTGAGCTTCCTGAGTTGCTGCACCTATATGCGGAGTTACAGATACTCTTGGATGATTTACAAGTTCCAAATTAGGGCTTGGTTCATTTTCAAATACATCTAGAGCTGCTCCTGCAACTTTACCAGTATTTAATGCTTCTAATAAAGCAGTTTCGTCTATAACTCCACCTCTAGCACAGTTTACTATATAAACACCATCTTTCATCATTTCAAACTGCTGCTTTCCTATTACTGCACCCTCAGCTTTGTTAAGAGGAATATGAAGGGATATAAAATCTGCTTTTCTTATAACATCATCTACACTACCAAATTCATAGTTATTATATCCTTCAGCTTTTCCTAATTTATCTGTATATATAACCTTCATTCCAAGCGCTTCAGCTCTTTTAGCAACTTCTTTAGCTATTCTTCCGAATCCTATTAAGCCAAGTGTTTTTCCATACAACTCAATTCCTTCATATTTTTTCTTTTCCCATTTTCCATCTCTCATAGTAATATTAGCTGCATGCACATATCTTGAAATAGCGAACATATGACCAATTGTAAGTTCTGCTACAGCTACACTACTAGCGTTGGGAGTATTTCTAACTTGTATATCATTATTTCTTGCATAATCTACATCAATGTTATCTACGCCAACTCCACCACGAATTACAACCTTTAATTTTCCTTTCTTAGCCTCATCTATTAATGGTTTTCTAATTTTTGTAGCTGATCTAACTATTACTGCATCAAATTCTTTTATTTTTTCTTTAAGCTCCTCTTCTCCATAATGTTTATCCTCAACTTCATAACCACACTTTTTTAATTCCTCTATTGCATTTTCTTCCATTCCATCACAAATTAATATCTTTGCCATTTTTA
Source organism: Clostridium sp. DJ247 (assembly GCF_014231265.1). Classification (NCBI taxonomy): domain Bacteria; kingdom Bacillati; phylum Bacillota; class Clostridia; order Eubacteriales; family Clostridiaceae; genus Clostridium; species Clostridium sp. DJ247. Next base: position 4,834 of record NZ_JABAIW010000103.1, read on the forward strand.
AATCCTCCTTAATTATCTATATTTATCACATATTATAGAAACTATATTAAGCTCAGCTTCTATAATCCTAATATATCGTTAATATTTTTAATAAGTTCTTTAATATCATGTAAAGTACATTCCGCCATATGAGCTATTCTAAAAGTCTTGTCTTTTAATTTTCCATAACCATTTGATATTTGGAATCCTCTTTTTCCTAACTCTTTATTTAAATCTCCAACATTTATATCTCTAGTATTTTTAATATTTGTAACAGTATTTGATAAATATCTCTCATCACCAAATAATTCAAAATGTTGTCTTGCCCAATTTCTAACATATTCAGCCATCTCTATATGTCTATTATATCTATTATCTAATCCTTCTTCTAATATCTTTCCAAACTGATAATCTAATGCAAACATATGAGATAGTGATGGAGTTGAAGGATATTGATAATCCTTTTTCTGTATACAATTGTAAAGTGAAAGTAAATCTAAGTAGTATCCTCTAAACTTAACAGTTTTTGCTCTTTCTACAGCCTTTTTTGAAAAAGAACAAATAGCTATTCCTGGAGGAAGTCCTATAGCTTTTTGGCTAGATGTTATACATATATCAACTCCAAGCTTGTCAACCTCTATTTTAGTTCCTGCCATAGAACTTACTGTATCTAAGCACCATACTACTTCTGGATATTTGTTTATAACCTCTGCTAATTCTTCTACTGGATTCATTAT
>NZ_JABAIW010000104.1:0-5147 GCF_014231265.1 Clostridium sp. DJ247
AAAACTTTTAATCAGTCTAAAGTTCGTATTTAAGCAGAGAGCCAAAATCTGTGATTTTGTGCGAATCGCTTACTCCTCTGACTGTAAGGAAGAGGAGTTTCATAAGAAAAACTAAGAATCTTATATAAACTCGCTACGCTCAAACATATATAAGATTCTAAGTTTTTCTAAAACACTTCACTAAGACTGATAAAAAAGTTTTTAAATGTGCTTTCAGTTTTGGTAACACATCCCTACGTATAATTTAAGTTTCCACTTTGCAGTATACCTAAATTTTAACTGAAATTAGAATTTAAATAGTATACTTGATGAAATTCCTTCTAGCTCAATAATATTTCCTAAAATTGTTTTGTTAACCGAGTTAATACATTGACCTAGAGCAACATTCCAAGGTCCTTCAGGTATTTGTATATTCACAGATTCTCTATTGGCATTATATATAACCAGTATATCCTTCCAAGAATCTCCCTTTGCATAATCTTTTAGAATAAAAGCAACAGTATTTTTAGGTGTATTTTCCACAAATATTAGGTTTCTTTCTATATCTTCATAGGTGTTCATTCTGAAGGCAGGATGATTCTTTCTTATGTAAATAAGCTCCTTATAGTAGTAAAATATATCTATAAACTCAAGTTTTCTGTCCCAATCCATCCAGTTTATATTATCAGGTTTATTGAAGCTGTTTGCCTCACCTTTTTTAGTTCTACAGAATTCTTCACCTGAGAGCATAAAGGGAATTCCTTGTGAGGTGAATAATATTGCAGCACATAACTTCAATATTCTTTTCTTTTGTTCTGTATCTGTATTCGGACAACTCAGGGTTATCTTATCCCAAAGAGTATGATTGTCATGACAGGAAATATAGTTTATAGATTGATTTGGAGGCAATTGTTTACAGCTTATGCAGTTCTTCAATTCTTCTTCTAAAAGAAATTTACCCGTGGCAAAGCCTTTATCTGTTATGTCAAATACGTCTCCCTTTACACAATTTCTTATTTTGTCATTAAAGAAGCCTATATAAGGAAGTTTTTTATAGTTATAGCTAGCAGCTTTTATATTTTTATTCAATGAAGTATCTAAATCCCAACCCTCTCCATAGATCATTATAGTTTTTCCAGTGGTATTCACTTTAGTTCGTATTGAGTTCATAGTAGTTATATCAAGTAGTCCCATCAAATCAAATCTCAATCCATCTATATGATATTCGTTTATCCAATAAGTCACCGAATCTATTATAAATTTTCTTACCATGGAGTGTTCAGAAGCAACGTCATTACCACAGCCACTTCCATTTGATAGTTTAGAGTCATCATAAAATCTAAAATAGTACTCGGGAAAAATTTTTTCAAAACTGCTGCTTGTAACATCAGCTACGTGGTTATATACTACATCCATATTAATGCAAATACCATTTTTATGAAGATGTTGAATCATAGTCTTAAGTTCTAGTATTCTGCATATAGGGTTATAGGGATCAGTGGAGTAGCTGCCTTCTGGAACGTTATAATTTTGAGGATCATATCCCCAATTATATAGAGTAGGATTTTTTTCATCTACACTAGTATAACTAAAGTCAAATATAGGCATAAGCTGTACATGTGTTATGCCTAATTCTTTTATATGCTCTAAACAAGTTGAAACATTTTTATTTGTTGTGTTATTTTCTGTCATAGACAAAAATTTACATTTGTTTTTCACACCGCTGTTAGGGTGGGAGGACATATCACGAATACTTGCCTCATAAATGATTGCATCTGTAAAGTTTGATACTAGAGGCGGTATATCCTCATCCCAACCCTCAGGATTGGTTTGCTTCATATTTATTATAGCTCCTCTAGTACCGTTAGCACCAACTGCTTTAGCGTAGGGATCTACAACTTCACTTACATTATTATAGACATTTACTTCATAGTTATAGTAACATCCATGAAGATCTCCTTTTACTGATACGTACCATAACCCGTTATTTTCCTTCATAGAAATTTTAGTTTGATTTTTGTAACCATAGGGATCAGTTTTATCATAAAGAATTAGGTTAATATAAGATGCTGCAGGAGACCATAATCTAAATATTGTAGATTGCTTAGTGTAATTAGCACCAAGTATTGAATGATGATAGAACTTATCATCAAAATCTTTAGTTGAAAACAGAGGAATATAACTTGTTTTTACACACAAATTTTCATACATTACAAAGCATAGACTTTTTATGTTTATTTCTTTATTTAAAGTCAAAGTTATATAATTTTCGGTTATAGAATATTTTTTAGCATATAAGTCCTCGTTACCATTCTTAATTTGAAATTTATAAGATCTAAACTCACTAGAATTGTCTACTGAAATTTTAACTTTGTCAAAATTTTCTAACGAAGCACTAAAAATTTTCATTTAAGTACCCTCCATTCAAGTATCCTCTATATTAAGTATACCCAATATTGTTATAGTTAAAAAGTTGCATTAACACATTTAAAACTTCATCTTTATAAGAAATACCATTACATATTTCAATCAGTATATTTACTTTAAAGATAAAGTCAAACTTGAATCAGGTAGATTTTTATCCTACATAATTCTTAATTGAACGAATCCCAGAGCTTAGCACCTTTTGTCTCCCGATTATAGAAGAGAGAGTATTAGAGATCATTAGCTACGGGATAAGAATCAAAATTTTAAAGTATATAATAAATATATTATTAAATTATTAAATTATAATATAAATGTTAATAAAAACCTATTACAGAATATGGAATTATAGTATAATATAATTTAGATGATATGTTATACAGGGGATGAGTGTAATGATGAATGGATTAGATATAATTTGCAACCTAGAAAGTCCACAAGAAAAGAATTCAAAAATAGTTATAAATGTGGAAAACAACTTAGAAGAAAACCTATTGTATAAGTACATAATTGGATATAATGGAACTTGGAATACAATAAGAGATTTTAGTGAAGAAACACAAATTGAATGGATGCCAGGTGAAGATGGCAGATATATAATAATGGTACAAGCTAAAAAAATAAATGGGGAAAGAAGCTTTGATTATGTATCAAAAATAGATTATATAATAGGGAGAGTTGAAAATAAGCTCATTGATAGTATTAATTTAGATAAAAATACATTAAATTTAGGTGAAAAACTTAATTTATGTGTAAATACAAATAAAGTTCCCCTTATGTTTAGATATTGGTTAAGAGTAAAGGATGAATGGAAAATTATAAAAGAATATTCTGCTGATAATACTATTTCATGGGTGGTTAAATCAACAGGAAAGGGACAGATACTAGTGGAATGTAAGAATATTGATTCAAAAAATAAATTTGATGATTTTCAAACTATAGAATTTGAGGTGTTACCTCTAAAAAATGTAGAAATAACTGATTTTAAGTGTTTAACAAAAGATATTATTGAGGATTCTGAACTTGTATTTAAAGTGGAAGCTTCCTATGAGGAGAATAGGACCATACTATACAAATTTATAAAAATAGATCCCGATGGAAAGATTGAATGTATCCAAGATTATTCAACTAAAAAAATTATAAGTTACACAGAGAAACAAAGTGGAAACTACAGGCTTTTATGTCTTGTTAAAGATATGTATTCTACTAATAGCTTTGATGATAGAGCAGTAATAAACTTCAAAGTAAAGAAGTATAAGGAAATCTTTATAAAAAATTTTACTGCAGATTTAAATTCCCCTCAATTATGTGAAGCTGGAGTAACCTTTAAAGCAGATGTGGTTGGTGGAAAAGAGCTATTCTATAGATTTATAATTGATGGAAATCATAGTGAAGATTCAGGCTATACTAGAAGAAATACATACCTGTGGAAAAGTAAAGCGCCAGGGGAATATAGCATAACATTATGGGTAAAAGATAAGTCCTATGATGGGAACTATGAAGCTAAGGATTGTATTAATTTCACCATAGATGAGAAAAGTAGAGAACCAGTTAAGATAAATGAATTATTAGTGGATAAAAAAGATAGTGTCTTATGTAATGAAAAAGTTAGAGTGAAAATTAATGCATCTGGAGGAATCGATCTAAGGTATTCTTTTATAATAAAAAAGAATAATAAACAACTTGATCAAGTAAATTATGGTGTATGTAATTGGATAGATTTTATTCCAAAGGAACAGGGGCAATACCAACTTGAAGCTAGAGTTAAGGACAAGTATTCAGCTAGAGAGTTTGACTGTCATTCTATAATAAATATAGATGTATTTAAATGTATTCCGGCTCATATAGATTACATTCTCTTATCTCTAAGGGAAAAATATATAGTAGGGGATACCATTACGTTAAATACAGTCATCCGTAATACATCCAATGTAGTTGTTAAATATATACTAAATATAAACGGCCACAGGGTTGAGGAATCAGATTATGTTGATGAAAAAAGTTATATGTTTACTCCAAAGTATGGAGGAATCTATACTGTAGAGATTTTGGCAAAAAATAAGGAAAGTGATAAAATATTTGATAGTAAAAAAGAGATAAGAGTAGAAGTGATGGAAGCAATGCCTGTAACTAATACTAAAATAAAATGTGATAAGGTAAAGTTTTTATGTAACGAAGCTATAAGCTTTTCTACAACTAGTGAAGGTGGAAAAGATATAATATATGAATTTTATATGATGGAAAAAGAAGACTGGAATTTAGTGCAAAATTACAGTAAGAAAAACTATTATACCTTTATTCCATTTTGTAAGGATGAATACAGAGTATTAGTCTTAGCTAAAAGTCAATATAGCAAGGTATCTTATGAAGATTATGATATATTTACCTTTAGCGTTGAGTGAATGACATAGTTCCAGACTTGAAATTTAAATTATACTCCAGGATATGTTACCAAACTTCAGCACGTTGAAAACTTTTAATCAGTCTAAAATACTTTACTAAGACTGATAAAAAAGTTTTTAAATGTGCTTTCAGTTTTGGTAACATATCCCTACGTACAATTTAAATTTTAAGTCTGATTCCCTATAAACTGTAATAGTTTAACAATAAAGTTTTGGGCACAGAATTCGATATATAAAGTGAAACTAAGAATCCAGGGACGTAGCCGCTCTTTACTCCAACTTAAGCAGAGAGCCAAAATCTGTGATTTTGTGCGAATCGGTTAAGCAGACATACAAAATCTG
>NZ_JABAIW010000105.1:0-5027 GCF_014231265.1 Clostridium sp. DJ247
CGCACAAAATCACAGATTTTGGCTCTCTGCTTAAAACACGAACTTTAGACTGATTAAAAGTTTTTAACATGCTGAAATTTGACAACACCTCTCGGAGTATAAGTTAAATTTTCAGCTAAAAATCTTGTAATAGGGTTAAAATTGAAGCATAAAATATAAGGTATTTATGCTTTTAGGAGGTACCCATTGAAAACTTTAGATTTAAAGAAAGAAACCTTATTTGAACATCGTTTTTGGCTGCAGATATTAGGTGATCATAGCCGTTTTATTTTGGACGCTTTGTCACCGGAAGAGATTGAAAAAATACAGCGTGTTAATTATTTCAAAACCTTATTTGATAACTTACTAGAGAATGCTAGAATGGACTTAGCTGGTGATGGATTATTACAGTTGAATAAACTTGCTTATGGTGCAGCTCAGCAAATTCGTGGTTTTAAATTAAGCATCTTATATGAATTAATAGCTGGAAAAGTAAAAATTAATATGCCCCCAACATTTCTGAATCATATGGTTAATGAACTTGAGGAATATATTCTTGTTCTAAATTGTATTGCACATAGCCAAGTAGCAGTAGCCAATTCCCTGCATTATCACCTGTTATGGCTGCCTGATGCTTCAGGACATGCCTCTGCTATTTCTAGTTCTCTTGATATGTCTGAAAAGTCTTTGATTAAGGTAAGCAGAAGATTTACTAAAGAGTTCGATAACCTTTATTTAAAGTCTATTGAAGAAAAAGGCTATACAAGAACTGGACTAATGGATTTTCCAGCTATTCATAAGCTTAATACAGATGCTGATTCTGAAATTGATGTCTTTAAAGAATTTTTAGGAGATTTAGAGAAGTCAATCTTAGATAAAAAGGTATTAGGTTATCTTAAACCTTTAATGACTGATCATATGTATAGAGAGGAATGTTATTATCAAATAAAACTTTCTAGAGTGTCAGAAGTCACTCCACCTGCATGTGATCCAACTAGACCTAGAATCATGGATTAACATAGAACATTAGGATATAGATACCCATGCCCGAAATTTAACTTATACTACGGTATATATTACCATGTTTCGTCACGTTAAATATTTTTAATTAGTCTAAAGCTCAAATTTGAGAAAAGCCTAAGAACTTTGATAAACTCGTACCTCAAACATATCTAAAGTTCTAAGGTTTTTCTCAAATTTTCGCTAAGACTAATAAAAAAATATTTAAATGTGACTTCAACATTGGTAATATGTACCTACGTATAAGTTAAATTTAAGTTGTGGGTATCTATAGTAATACTGTGTGGACAATGGCCCAACACAGTATTTTTTATACTTTTTATAATATATATTCCTTCGTTTCCAACAATTCACCATAGAACCAACCTGGAACTTTTGTTACAATAACAGTTGCAAAGAAGCAAATAAGCCGAATCTCCTTATGGAGTACGGGGGATCTATAATAGGGGTGAATCTTTATATTGAAGTAGGGTGCCTCAACCCGAACCCGTCAACTAACCTCGGAGGCAAAAGAGGAGGATAACTATATGTTAAAATCAAAAACATTAAAATCAATGCTACTCACGATAACGTTGTCAATACTATCAGCTAGCTCTGTACATGCTGCAGGTTATACTGTTCAGTCCGGTGATTCACTTTACAATATAGGTAAGCTTTTCAATACAACAACCAGCATACTGATGCAGAATAACAATCTTTTAAACAGCTATATATATCCTGGCCAAAAGTTAAGTGTTCCAAGCAGGACATATACTGTACAGACTAATGATTCCCTCTACTTAGTGTCTAGAAAATATGGAGTATCACTTCTTTCACTAAGACACGCTAATAACGAGTGGGACAATCTTATTTATCCTGGCCAATCTTTAAACATACCTGCTTCAAATAGTTTAGTTAGCAAACCACAAGCATCTAGTGGTGTTATTTCTTATACAGCTAGTGACGTGGATTTATTAGCAAGACTAATAACTGCGGAGGCAGAAGGACAGCCTTATAACGCAAAGGTAGCTGTAGGAGCAGTAGTAGTGAACAGAGTTCAAGACTCTCGTTTCCCTAAAACAATAAGTGATGTAATATATCAAAAAGATGCTGGTTATTATCAATTTACACCAGTACTAAATGGTTTTATTAATAAACCTGCATCTGCTGAATCTATAAAGGCTGCTAGAGAAGCTCTTACTGGTGCTGATCCAACTAATGGAGCTTTATATTACTTCGATGACAGCACAACTAACAAATGGCTTTGGGCGAAAACTGTAGCTTTAAGAGCAGACAGAATGGTTTTCTCATATTATTAAAACACATTAAAAGATTGCCTGTATTATGGCAGTCTTTATTTTTTATAATTTATAGTAACTTTTTTTACTCCACCTTCATAGTATATATATGTAACAACAATTTTGAAAAGTGTTATTATAAACATATTTATAAACCTGCACATTTTGCTCAACTGCTAAATAAACTAATATCATGCGAATATTTTATGAGGTGATACATTATGCCAATGTCAGATAGAGAGCTGCTGGCAAGGATAATCAAATGTGAAGCTGGCGGAGAGGGCGAGAATGGAATGAAGGCAGTTGCCACTACTGTTATGAACAGAGTAAGAGTTCCGTCTGGTGAATACCGCAGAATATGCCAGGGCGACGTTAGAAAGGTAATCTATCAGAAAGGTCAATTTGACTGTATGAGACCGGTTTTAGGGGGAGTACCTAATCCTCAGACTATTTGGGCTAATCCTCCAGAAGCCATACACTATAGAATAGCAGATTGGGCAATAGCAGGCAGCAGATTATTTACAATAGGATATTCACTATGGTATTTTAATCCATATGCTCCTTGTCCTTATACTTTCCCATATAATGGCAATGGTAGTTTTCAAGTAAAGATTGCTAACCACTGTTTTTATAATCCTACTGCTGGCTATTTTGAAACTTAGTTTATTACTCACTTAAATAATAACAATTAATTTATGGAGGTCATTCTATGTTTCCTCAATGTTACTTAAACTGTGGTAACCCTTATTACAGATCAGCACCTATTCCTAGTGTATTTCCTGGACCTACACCTACACCAAGCATGATGCCAACTCCAGGTACAATGCCAACTCCAGGTGCAGCACCAGTCACTGCCCCAACAATTGGACCAGCACCTACACCTGGTGACTTTGACGTAGAGCCTGATTCTCCTACAGTTTTGGATATAGGATATACTCAAGGATATCTAAGACGACAAATAGGTAGGCTATTACGTGTAACTTTCTTAGTTGGTACTGATACCCTACAAGATCGTTCCGGTATATTAGAAACTGTTGGAATTAGTTACATTATATTGAGAGAAACAGGGTCTAATATACGTACCTTATGTGATATTTATTCAATTAAATTTGTATCCATAATACCATCAGCAGCAGAAATGGCGTAAATATATGTTAATTCACAAATAAGGCCAGTAATTACTGGTCTTATTTTGTCACTTCATCTCCATTTGTATGTAAAACTAATACTTGCTCTTAGAAAGCGATTTATCTTATCAATTTCATAATTAGTATCCTTTAATTTAAAAAATATCAGCGATATAGCCTCCCACAAAAAAATCCAACCACCTATGTTTACTCCTTCTAACATTGTATTGCAAAAAATATCTCTATTTAATTTACTTTCTAATGAAAAACCTATAAGAAGAAGTAAAAAGGATATTAGTATATAATTAAGGGCATTTATGTAGGAATCCTTTAAGGAAAGCTTTTTTAGCCTAAGCTTAAGTAAATAATAACTTTCTAATGCTGAAACTACTAATTTTTCTTTTTTTTCATCTCTATTCTCTTCTGTTATAAAAAAATTTATGTCTATACCATATTCAATAGGAATATCAGAAGAACAATCCTCTAAATATAGCTGTATGTTTTTATCTATATCTCTTATCTTCAAAGGAGCATTATCTAAGTTGTTGAAGATATTTAGATATTTTTCTACACTAATATCAATTATATAATTCCTTGTATTTTCATTGATATCATAGATATCATATATATTCTTTAAGTAATTTTTTTCTCTCATATTATAATACAATCTCCTGCTTCTCTGTTTTTAAGTTAACACTCTTATTCTTACATATGCGAATAGTTTGTAACTTATTATTTATTTAAACACAAATAGCACTTTCAGTTATGAAAAACTAGAGATTGAAATATAACCCATATGCTTCAAAATGTTGGTATATCATCTAAGTTGTCACTTTCCACGTCATTAGGATTACTTCTTAAATACTGTCTTCCATTTCTCGCTGTTCCTACATTTACTCCTTCTATCAAATGATCCTTAGCCATCATAATAGCTTCATCAATAGAATAAACATTGCCATTTTCTAGCATTATGTCAGTAATGTCCCCATGATTATTTTTCTTAACCTTTATTATTTTTGATTTGTTATCCATATTAATTCCTCCTTTTATTTAACCAGCACATCTACAAATATTTAATTAGTAACTATTAAATTATATCCTTAGTTCTTACTTAACATATGCATTTACAACAGTTGATACATAATGATCTCTCCCCTCCTTTACCATTGCCACAATTTTAGGTGCTTGTGGTTCATCTACATAAATGCTATAAGCATTCAGTCCTATTTGATCTAGTTCTTTATTTCTGTTAACTACTAATCTAGAGTTTCCTTTGTATTCATAACCATCACAAGCAGTACGAAACTGATCCTCCAGCTGGTCCGCTTGACAATCAATTTGCTTTATATCCTTTAAAACCTCTTCTATATGTCTCATTTTCTCCCTCCTAAGATAATGCTGTAGGGTTACACATTGGAAACTTAACTTATACGTAGGAATATGTTGACAAAACTGAAAGCACATTTAAAAACTTTTTTATCAATCTTAGTGAAGTGTTTTAGAAAACCTTAGAGCCTTATATATGTTTGAGCGCAGCGAGTTTATATAAGGTTCTTAGGTTTTCTTAAACACGAACTTTAGACTGATTAAAAGTTTTTAACGTGCTGAAGTTTGTCAACATATT
>NZ_JABAIW010000106.1:0-4835 GCF_014231265.1 Clostridium sp. DJ247
ACAACCGCTACTGCTGCAACTGCACATACCAACAGTTTTCCCCAACTAAACCCAGGTTTTTTTGCAGGTTGAGGTGGTGGTGGTGGTGTACCTTGTTTTGGCTCATCATCAAAAGGTGGATATGTTGTTCTATCCGATCCATCTGCTATTACATCAGATCCTAAAAAGTGATATTCACTTTCTATAGAAAAGCCCTTTAATGCACTACTTTTCTTAGCAAGAAGCTGGCTTTGTGCACTGATTACTATTCGCTTTGGTGTATAAAGGCATATGTCATCATCTGCATTAAGCTTTAACTTTTTATGGCTCTTTAATGTAACACCTAAAGCATCATCTATACTAAGCTTTAAAGGTTCTTTACATCCGCCTACTATATTTATTGCACCTGGAGTAATCTCCAACTCACTTCCATGTTCTGTTCCAAAATAGCGGTTATCTGGGTTTCCTGTCTTTTGGCAGCTGCCTCCATTTTTACGTATACAGCCTAAAGCCGTTGCATTATCTCCTGTTTCATCTGGAAAATAAAGTCTTGCATAGGTGCCTGTTTTAGGCATACAGTACATTACATTTCCTGTAGGTGGTGCAAAGGGAAACCAATATGCCTTTGACTTAGACTGTTCTGTATCTACATTAAGATGAAGTTTTACAAGCTCACCCTGCACATCTATGACTTTTCCTTCAAGGGATGCACCATTAAGTTTAGTGTTATATATTTTATTCTGATAAATACCCTTAAGTCTTGATAAGCGATATTTATATTTTAGAAGTCCTTTGTCTATATAAGCTGTTATTTCACTTACATACAGTTTCTTATTTTTAAAACATATCTCATCCCCAACAGCATACTGGTCTCCACTTTCTATTTCATAATAAAAGAAATCAGTATCATGAAAGCCAGCATCACAGCCTCCTGCCCTTTTAAAAGCTAATAAATCTTTACCTGCTGTATAGGGTATATTATCTTCTATGGTATAATTTTTTCCCTTGGGCAGTCCAAAATAAAACCTTGGATCCTTTTCCATTATATCACATACTACTACTGAATTAAATTGACTTGCAAGACGTTTTATAAATTCCCAATCTGTTTCTTTATATTGAATAATCTTTTATAGTTTGTTTAATTAGTTTTGGATAGTCCATATTTTTGAGGATAACAGGAAGGCTAGCACAGGAATCTTTCTTCCCATGCCAGCCTTTCATTTTGCCTTTGACTTCTAAATTCTATTTAACTTCTTATTAAGTTTCTATGGTCATACTTGCGAAGGAAGCACGATTAACATTGTTAACATAGTTCTTCCAATATTTTATCAACTTTATTTGAATATTCACTAGGTTGTTGTTTTTTTATTTGATTTAATATATCAACTATTACTTTCCTAGCTGCCTCATCTACTTCTTTAATTGCGTTTATGTAGAAATTGATGTAAGGTTCAGAATTTAAAATAAGTTTATGCATCCTAATAGCCCACTCCTTACCTTGAGGTAACATTCTTGGCGTGCCCTTAGCAATTTCAACCATTCCACTTTCTAAACCACATCTGTTAGCAATGTTAAGAATCATTTCATTAAAGTTACCTATTAGGGGATCATATGACATGTTATCATTAAAGACTGAACATAAGTTAGTAATTATTGAATTATCGGCATTATCCCATAAATACTCATAAATCTCTATAAATGCTTCAGCATCTCCATATTCTTCTGCTGTTATTTCGCGCAATTCAAAAATTTCTTTTTCAAAAGACATAACTATTCCTCCCCATTATACTTTTCAATTCTACAATTATGTATATTTTTATATATCTTATCAACCTTAATATATATTTTCATTTTTACAAAATACTTTTACATTTACCTTCTATTTACCATTTTTATCTAGTATAGGTCTTCGTTCTTTGTCTACTGCTTCTTTAGATGCATAGTCCCCTGTATTTTTTTGCTTCATCTGTAGTTACTATGTGAGCATATTTTTTATAAGCATCTATATATTCTCTTAGTGCTTTTTTAGCCTTATCATCATATACTCCATCCTTCATTAAAATACGTCTAGCGTCCATAACGTTAAATGCTAATGCATCTCTTGGTTTTTAAAGCATTATAAATCTCATTATCTCTCTTTCTACTTATTGGACTTATCTTAAAAGTAAATGTCCTCGCATGTCTACCTCCTGTGCTAGGTTTAATATTATGCTCTAGATTCATAGCCAAGCTCTGTTTCATAGGTATTCCAAACTTTCCCTTCATGTAAGAATTAGCCGGCATATGATGTCCTGTTAAGTCGTCGAATGCTTCGCCTGGTATCTCCCAAATTTACCAAAGGTCAATTCATTTGGAAGATGTTTGTTTGATTTAGTAGGATATTTTGCATCCATTGTTCTAGCATATTCCTTATACCTTTCAGCAAGTTCAGCCTTAATTTCATTATAAGACATCTCACTTATAGGTTTTTCGCCTGCATATCCACTAGGGTCAACATAGTTAACTGAATTATTACCTACATAAGCATAAAGGTTAAGTCCGTCTCCTCTGTAGACATCCTCCTGCGTAAATCTACCTACAACAGGATTATAGAACCTAGCTCTTAGATAATACTGGTTAGTTATTGAGTCATACTGCTCTCCTGAATACCTGAACCTATTATGAACTTGTTTTCTAGCTTCAACTGTATTTCCGAAGGAATCATAACTATAGCTATTTACTATGTTACCAGATACATCAGCTAATCCAACAACATCACCATGATAGTTGTTTAAATAATAGTAGCTATTATCTTTACTATCTACTTGAGATACTAATTCAATACCTCTTACGCTTGCTGCCTTTAGTCTGTCTTCTCCATCAAGTTCTGTTACTACGCTGCCTCTATTAAATACAAACTTACTTACTACACCATTTTCATCTATTTCACTTCTTAATCCTTCTGAATCATAGAAGTTTTTGATGTAGCTGCCATCTTGTTTTTGAACACTAGTAGTACGATTAAAACAATCGTAGGTGTATTTTGTAGTTCCCTGTTTGTTTTTCTCTGCAGTGATATTTCCTTGAGGATTACATTGGTAGATAGATGAATCTTATATGTTTAATTTTGCTTATAATCTTATCTATAAACTCTCTATAAACTACTTCTTTACTGGCTACCGCCTGCCTTTTTATCAAAAGGGTTTCAAAGTAAAATAAACTGCAAATTAGTCTTTAATTTTTAAACTAATTTGCAGTTTAGATTGCTGTTAACTTACCCTAATGATGTAACTTAATAATTAAAATATCCCAAGAGGCTTTACTAATGAAATGAGTTTGCTATCAACTAAACTTAAAAGTTATACTGTTAACGTAATTATACTTTTAAAGTTAACTTTTTGTTTTTCACATCTAACAATAATAAAATTACTCTAACCAATAGCTAACACCATTATTAAGTTTAGCACCAATCTCCCCCTCCTTAATAATATCATAATCTAAGTATCCATCATCATCTAAGTAATAAACATTTTCTTTATAAAATTCACATATTGTTTCTAAAAACTTTTCAACTGATTTATGCATTAAAACTACCTCACAGTCATCATGAAATAAGTTAACAATAATCTCATCCCCATTAACAGTTCTTAAATAGCAGATAAAATCACTAGAATAATTTGCAAGTAGTGGAATAATTATTTCGTTATCAATCCCATTAGAACTTGCTATCATTTTATCTAAACTTTTCTTTTCATCTAATAATTCATCAATATGAATCAACCTATATCCTGGAATAAAATCCATTAACTTTTGATTCTTTATATCCCTTCTAGTTCCAGAAACATTATCATAAATTACTTGATATAATCGTGGAATATTAGAATCCACCATGGATACTATATATTTCCAATTGTCTTTTTTCTCAGCTAAACTTGCAGGATAACTAGGTCTTAATTGAGCTGAGAAAGCAAGATAGTCTTTAAACAAATTCATTAACATTAATCACATCCTCCTTAGTCCGTTATTTTAACATCATATAAATCCCCTTCTTTTATATTATACTTTCTATAAAACTGACCCAAATCTCTACCAACTGCTTGGTTCTCTGCACTTGGTACAGGTTCAACATGTGCACCTTCGCCTCCTTGTTTTGTAGATGCATATGGGAATTCATCATAATCAAATCCTTTTGGTGGTGGTCCTTGATTTTTCCTTATCTCCTTTTGTGAATTATAGCGATTCTTATTAGCAGCACGAGTGCCACTTCCTCTTTCCAGATTATTTAGTGTATGACCGTCCTTTTGCGCATTTTCAAGCATTTTTACATGATTAGGATATGTCGCTCTAGACACCTCAAAAGCTGGCTTTTTAACATTACTCGTTCCATCAGTCAACAAATTTCTTGTTTCTTTAGTATTCCACTTAACCTTTCTAGCACCATAGTCTTTTCTAAAGTATTCATTCCATTCAGAACCTGAGAACAACTGCTTTTTAGGATCACCTGCACTTCTAATATCCAACTTGAACCCATTAGCTATATTTTCTCTAAGCTTATCTAATTTTTTCTGAGCTCTCGTATATGATTTTTCATTAGAGCCTTTTTTGTCATAGACTTTTTCTCGCTGAAGTCTCATATATTCCTTGTACTCTTGCTTATTCATTTGCCTATCATAGATTTTCTTTTCACATTGAGTGGCATATCCAGTAGGATCAAAATAGTTAACTGGATTATTAGCTACATAAGCATATAGATTAAGTCCATCACCTCTGTAAACATCTTCCTGTGTAAATCTACCTATCACAGGATTATAGAACCTAGCTCTCAGATAATATTGGTTAGTTATTGGATCATACTGCTCTCCTGAATACCTGAACCT
>NZ_JABAIW010000107.1:0-4805 GCF_014231265.1 Clostridium sp. DJ247
GGAAGAAATCCTCATAGTAATTTCCAAATAAGTTTCAACCTATCTATTATATTTTACACAAACCTATGTGCGTTCTCTTTTTTTCCCCTTGATGTTTTCACTTCTTCTGTATATAAAAATTTCTTTACCTTGTTAATACTTCCTAATTCCAGATACTTCTTAAATATTGCTTCTATTTGTGTTGATGTGCTTACATAAATATATCTATATATTTCCGTCAGATAATCTCCTCTTTATTTTCTTTATAAATACTTATATGTCAACAATTCGGATAATTTTTATTCTCTAAATACTCAAAAACAGGATTATGTAACTTAAAATGCTATATAAAAAATTTTTCAATAAAAAAATGTATTAGCACTATAAGCACTTACTCCATTCAAACTTAAACCTTCATAAATCCCTCTATTATCAAGCTTTTTATCAGTATTCCCCTGCTTTAAAGCAATCTTTTGTTCAATCTTTTTTTCCTGCTTTTAATGACTTGAATAAAGGAGGGAACGAAAAAAAGCATGAAGTCCTACAGGAAAATCTCCTGCATTTTCTTCATGCTTTCAGAACAACTTTATTTCACTCGGAACAACTTTATTAGTTGTGGAACGAGTTTATTTTTCAAGTACATAGAAGAGATTAGAGAATTTGAATTATAATTCAGATTAGAAACTTGATTATTAATATCAACTATCTTACTTATGCTATATTTATTATTCATTTCAATCTCTATTCTACCTAATTGTTATTTTTTTATCGGCTCTACTGAACGCCCTCTATTATCAAGCTTTTAAACAGTATTTTTGTCATTTTATCAGTCATTTCTCCAATCTCTAAATCCTAATTTTGATAGCTTGACTAAAGGGCAGAAAGAAAAAGGCATGAGCAAACACAGGATTTCGTCTTGAATTTTCTTCATGCTTTATATAGCACTAATTAATCTATATTATCTAATAGTCCCAATTGTTGGGAAATATCTTTTATAAGCTTACTTAAGGGTCTTTTCTCACTATTGTCTAAATAGCTTGATAATAGTAATTCCATGACTTGTTTTTTACTATTAAAAATATCACTATAATTTAATAATAGCTCATTTATATATGAATCATTATATATCGTTGATTTAACAATCAATTCCTTAACAACATCTTTATGATTATCATTATATAATTCTTCCAGCCTGAAAACTATATTATTGCCTCTTGCTTTTGTTATGAATTCTTTTTCTTCAATAGTATTGTTAGAATCTTTCTTCCCATTATATTTCAACTTTAGAACAAAGTCATCTTCATCGATTTTTCCAAAGAAAATATTATACTCTTTATCATCATCTTGTGGGTATATTGAAAAAACATATTTTTCTCCAAAACCTTCTTCATATGGGCATAATACTTTTATATAATCTTCTGACCTATTTCTACTCTTAAATTTTAGTAAGTTTCTACCTTTACCAACAGTTCTTACAAACTTAATATCTTTCTTTATATTTGAATTACAAACATGACAAGAAGGAATTAAATTAAATAGAGAGACTGCATAAAAAGGAAATTCCTTTTTACACAAAAAATGGTCTAATTCTGGTCTTGTTTTCCCTATTAAATTTGAATTGTTGCTCTCTAATATACTTATATATTGTCTATTGCAATAGGGACATGTATCAATACTTATTTCCTTTAATAACGAATAAGCCCCCCAAGAAAACACATTAAAAATAGATTCATATAATCTTTTAACTCTGATTTTATAATTATCATTAATTAATTTTAATGCTTTAATGAACTCTTCATAATTTTTAGATTTATAACTATTTGTCATTATTTCTTGTAGACATATCGATTCAATTATTTCTGTTTCTTGAATTATTCTTTTTTGACTTTTAATATTACCATTTATTTTTTTTATATATGAAAACAAACCTATATCTTCAGATACCTCATTTTCGTCTTTAAAAAGTTCATAATCAAATATCTTACTTAATTCCTCATTAAATCCTCTATCATCTTTATAAAAATCTTTATATTCATCTTTTGCATTAATATAACTTAAATATAGAAATCCGCTATGCCACTTTTTTGTATCGTCTTCAACAAAATACCTCAATTCTCTTGGACTCCCAATTATTATCGTATTAAAATTATCTCTCAATAATTTATAGAAAGATAGTTGATATTTAAAATTGCTCCGTTTTATTTGCTCTAATTTTTCTTCCAATTTTGGTAAAACATAAATTTTTGCATACAACAGATGATTGTTTTTTATTCTCTCTAATTTATCTTCTTGTATATTTATTTTAATCATCTATATCTCCATTAGTATCTATATCTCCATTAGTATCTATATCTTTCTTTAATTTTTTTAAACTTTCTATTTTTTTCTCATAAAAATTAATTTCATCATCTATTGTAATCAAACTATAGCCTTCCTTAATTTCAATATCATCCATCATTCCTAATAAGATATTTTTAATTAATGGCTCACCAATCATATTAATCTTTCTTTTTAATGCCTCACTTTTATGATAATCTATTTTTTTCCCTATTTCTCTTATATTCTTTAATTCGTCTATTATTTCTTTAATTTTACTCTTTGCAAATTCTCCCTGAGTACCTTCACTCATAAAAAATGATTCCCTAAGCAATGTATGAATATTTTGTCCAAAAGTTTCAGCTTGTTGATTTAATCCATTACCTATTTTGCATAAATTATTTTTTTTATCTTTCTCCATAAATATAATATTATTTTTAGGTAAATCTGATATTAAAAATGGAGTATTAGATGAAAATATAATTTGTACATTATTTTTCAGCATTTTCTCAATAAAATTTATTATTATACTAATTAATCTTCTTTGCCAGTTTGGATGAAGATACAACTCTGGTTCTTCAAGAACCAATAAAATATCTTTAGAATCAAACTCTTTATTAATACTTTCAACTCCATAATATATCCTTGTCAAAAGACTTAATATCGCTTCTTCCCCTGAACTAAGATACATGGCTTCAAAATTGTTATCATACCATTGAAAATGCAAAAAATCTAATGACTTGTCCCTATTTAACGGATTTTCAGATTTATCAAATAATCTCTCACACAATATAATTAGTTCACTTAGTAATTCATATTCCTGAAGCTCTATTACAAATCCGCTTTTCATATATATTTTATCTTTGAATCTGTCAATTAGACTTAGTAATTCAACTACTTTAATATTATTGTCTGTAAAGTTACAATCTTCTTCAGATATATATTGAGACAGCTCATTAAGCTTATTAATTATAAAAATTAGGTTTTTATATAAGTCATCTACATTTTCACTTACCTTCAAATACTCAACTATAATTGAGTATATCGTATTAATATCTTTATTGTTGTTACCATACCAAACAATATATCCACTTTTTAATTCATTAATATATTGTGTAAATATAGTAAAATACATGTACAATTTATATAATTTAAAATCTCCTACACTCTTACCTAATTTATAAAAATCTCTTGTAAAGTTATCTATAACTTTTTTTACCTGTACTAAAGTTCCATTATCTACTTTTATTTCTTTTAATAATGAAATGAAATTTTGTACTAAACTTCTAAAATTGTATACATCAAGTATTTTTATATATTTTGGCATTTCAATTTGTATTATATCTTCTAATTCTTCTTTATTTTCATATATGAAGTGAATAGTCTGTATTCTATTTTTATAAAAAAATGACTGCACATTATTCTTCCGCAAACTATTTACCAAATATAGTGTAGATAAATTTTGAGTAGAGTTATTTTCGGCATGTCTACTTCTACCTATATATGTACTTTCAGTAAAACTACTTGAATAGTATATTCGAGATATATTTTTTAGATATGTTATTTCACTCTCTAATTTTTTATCTTTATCAGGTAAAGGGCATAAATTAATGATATTCTTATACATTTCCATAATAAGCAATTCTTTTATTTTGTCTCTATTATAATAGCAATAATATTTATCATTACATTTTAGTATTATTATTGCATTAATCTCCGATAACATATCCATAGAAAATGTTTCTAAAAAAAATCTAATAATACTTGTTTTTCCACTTCCATTTTCCCCTACCAACCCTGTAATATTGGTTATTCTATTACCGAAAAAGTTAGGAAAGTATTGATTATTTTTTTCTATCTTTAATTCATTTTCTTGATATTGAAAAATAAATTCACCACCCAAATTAATATCTTGTCTTTTTAGTAATCCATAATCATCAATCCATATATAGCAAAGTTCTGTTACCATTCTTTTGAATCCTCTCCTACCAACAATTATCTACTACTATAATTTAAACTTAATCTTTAAAATCAAAACTTACAAACTTAATTGGATTAAATTTGCTAATCCAGCTAACCTAACCACTTCCCACTCACTTACTGTTCCATCTTTAGCTAACTTTTTAACTGCCCATTTTATCCTTCTAATTTGAGTATCTTCTATAGTTTCAATATTTTTCATCAAGTAATCTTTAGTTTTAAGCATTTTATTAAGATGCTTTTGTAATAATGTAAGATTCTTTATTCTTCTTTCAATTAACCCGACTGTAATTCTTTCATGCTTTTCTTTGCTCTCTTTTATAAATTCTACCTGGTCCTTAACTAACTTAAAGTATTTTTCGTCTCTTTTATTCCAATCAATAACTTTAATCCTTAAACCTTATAAAAGTTTCCCCATTTAATTACCCAGCTTTATTTTTTAACCCCTAACTATGTCCCCTGAAAAAAAAGTTCTGACACTCCCCTCACTCCCTCTCAGCCCTTATCTCTTCTATCCTTGAACCTATTCT
>NZ_JABAIW010000108.1:0-4666 GCF_014231265.1 Clostridium sp. DJ247
AGTAAGCGATTCGCACAAAATCACAGATTTTGGCTCTCTGCTTAAATACGAACTTTAGACTGATTAAAAGTTTTCAACGTGCTGAAGTTTGGCAGCATATCCTGGAGCATAAATTAAATTTCGGGCGTGGTTATCTATATACGAATCTCATATTGCATTTAACTCAATTTATAACCCCTTGGTGTTATAAATTGTCCATCTTTCATATAGCTATTGCTATTACCTATTATTACAATAGACATCATATCTACACAACTATCATCAAAACTATCCATAGTGAATAGTTTTATATGTTCACCTTCTCTTAATGCATTTTTAACTACGGCTATAGGAGTGTTGCCTTTCCTATATTTTTTTATTATATTTAAGCATTCCATTAAGTATAAAGGTCTACCATTACTTTTAGGATTATATAAAGATATAATAAAGTCTCCTTGTGCTGCTAGTTCCACTCTCTTTTTAATTGATTCATAAGGCGTCATCAAGTCACTTAAGCTTATATTACAGTTATCATGCATAAGTGGAGCTCCTACCCTTGATGCTGCCGCAGATGAAGCCGTAACCCCTGGAATTACTTCTACTTCTTCATCTGTTTTCATTTCTAAAATAAGACCAGCCATACCATATATTCCTGAATCTCCAGTACTTATTATGGAGACTATTTTATCTTTTGAAAGCTCTAGTGCTTGTTTACACCTTTCTACTTCCCCACGCATACCTGTAGACACTACAACCTTATCTTTAATTATAGGTTTTACAAGTTCTATGTATTTAGTATATCCAACTATAATTTCACTTTCTTCTAATACTTTTAACGCTTTTACTGTCATATGATCTAAACCACCTGGACCAATTCCTACAACATAGAGTTTTCCCAAAATAACACATCCTTTTCTTATAATTCACCTATACATATAGTCATTCCATTTATTTTAATTTTTTCTGTTATTAATTTTCCACCTAGTAGTTCTACACAAGGTTCACATACAGCTCTAACTCCTATAGTTTTTTCAACAAAATCACTGCCCTTAAACTTTTGCTGTATAGCTTTTATTTCTCCAATGGAAAATATTCCAAGTTCACAACCTAAATGGTTTCTAAGCTCTAGTATTCCTTGTTCGTAGCGTTTCACCTCTACAGTTCCTATAGCTTTTACAGCTCTTTCATCTATATTTAACTTTTCCAATAAATTACACACATTTAATCTCATTTCTTCTGCATTATAATTTTTTCTACAACCTATACCTAAAACTATATCTCTTCTTATAAGTTTTAAGTTGAATTTTCTATTACTAATGTCATCTATGAGGTTATGTGTAATATAAACTAGTCCTTCAGCTTCTAAGAAATTCTTTGTATATCCCTTAGGTAAATTTATTTGATTTTTTAAGTCTACAAAGCCTACTTTTTTCTTATCTACTAGTAAAGCTGCTATATGTTTTGCATCTTTTAAGTTATCTATTATAAGCTTATTTTGTTTTGCCAGCATATCTGGTGCAACTACTCCTAAGTTATCTGTAGCCGTAGTTATTACTGGTGTACTATTTAGGATTTCAGCAACTTCCATTGTTAACTCATTAGCTCCACCTAGGTGACCACTTAGGAGACTTATAACAAATCTACCACTACTATCAATAACAATTATAGCTGGGTCTTTATCCTTACCTATAATATATTCAGATATGGCTCTTACAGCTATACCAGTAGAACTTATAAATATTATAGCTTTATATTCCTTCATAAGCTTTTTTGTAGTTTCTTTTAAATTAAAATTTTCTATGTACTCCTTAGAATATAAATCTATCTCTAGTTTTGTGCTAATACGCTGTGCGATTTCATCGCCTGATTTTGTAACACTAACTATTGCTACTTTCATCGTTTCCCTTTCTAAACATATGAGAGAATTTCTTATCATATAAAAGACTCTTTTCGTAGTTTGAATCTATAAAATCTCCTACAAGGATTTGAGCTTGTTTTGTTATATTTGCTTCTCTAACCTTTTCTGCAATATCATCTAAGGTTCCTATAACACATTTTTCATCTTCCCAGCTTGCTCTCTGTATAACAGCTACAGGTACATTTCTACCATAGCCTTTTCTTAATCTTTCTACTACCTTATCTATCATTCCTACAGATAAAAATAAAGCCATAGAAGCACCTATACTTGCTAATCTTTCTAGATTTTCTTTTTCTGGTACAGGAGTTCTTCCTTCCATTCTTGTAAGTATAACTGTTTGACTTACACTCGGAAGTGTAAACTCACCTCTTATAGCTGCTGCCGCCGCTGTAAATGAGCTTACTCCTGGTATAACCTTACACGGTATATTAAGCTTTTCAAGCTCATCTATCTGCTCTTTTATAGCACCATATATAGATGGGTCTCCTGTATGAAGTCTTACTATTTTCTTCTTTTCCTTATAGGATTTTTCCATAACCTGAATAACTTCCTCCAGAGTCATAGATGCAGAATTATGTATTTCTACCCCATCTTTGCAGTATTCTAACTGTTCACTACTAACCAAAGAACCTGCATATATAACCACATCTGCCTCAGACAATATTCTTCTTCCCTTAACTGTTATCAAATCAGGATCCCCCGGACCCGCTCCTATAAAATGCACTAAATTTTCCATACTAATCTCTCCTTAACTTCTTTGAGCAATTATAAGTGACATATAGTCTCTGTTCTTTAATATTTCTTCTCTATCTCTAATTACCTGTTGTCCCTCTCTATAAGCTCTCTTCACATACACATATTTAAAGCCTTTTTTCTCAAGGACATCTAATACTTTTTCTTCTAACTTATATACCTTCATAATTACAACAAATTTCTCATCTCTGATTTCTTCAATATGAGTTGCTGGCATAATTAAAACTCTTTCATCACCAATTACAATGGTTTCTCCAGCTATGCTAGCACCAGCACAGAAAGATGTAATTCCCGGTACTGTCTCCGTATTATATCCTTGTTCTTTTATATGTCTTAAAAGATATATATAAGTACTATAAATAAACGGATCTCCTATGGTCAAAAACGCTACATCTTTTCCCGCCTGTAACTTTTCCTCTATAGTTTTAAAGGCTTCATATATCTTTCCTTCTTGCTCATCTCCACCCATTGGAAAATGTTTTATAACAACTTCTTGGTTACTACTTATAAAATTTTTAGCAGTTTCTAATGCTATACTGCTGCCACCTTCTCTAGCTGCAGGTGCCACTATTACGTCACAGCTTTTAATAACATTTACAGCCTTTAGGGTTAATAATTCTTCGTCTCCTGGACCAACACCTATTCCATATAATGTTCCCAGTTTTACTGTGTTATGCTCCATATTATTCTCTCCTCCTATATTAAACTTTTCTTGCAGTTATAATGAATATACTATTAATTGAAGTCATCATATAGCTTTTACCTCTAGTCTTATTTACAGAAACCTGTATGCACTCAACTTCATACTTTAATTCTTTTAAAATATTCATAGCTTTATACAGATTGTCCAGAGTAATGAAGTTTAAAACCATATTACAGTTATTTCTTAACTTTAGTCCATAATGCTTTATAATATCTTCAATGTTTCCTCCGCTACCACCTATGAATATAGCATGAAATTGTCCCTGTATTTCACTTTCAACAGCTAATGCTTCTCCCTCAATTATAGTTAAATTACGTGTATTAAATTTTTCCTGATTTTTTTTTATAATCTTTAAAGCTTCTTCATCCTTTTCTATGGCTATAACTTCACCTTTGGAGCATATTTTCGCTACTTGTATACTTACTGATCCAGTACCTGCACCTACATCTAGAACTCTATAATTTTCTTTAAGCTCCATCTTTGCAGTACTTAAAATTCTTATTTCTTCCTTTGTCATAGGGCAATCCCCTCTGATAAATTCTTCATCTTTTATGTAAATCATAAAATTATTCTCCTCTGTCTATTACAACTACACACAATTCACTAAAACTCATATGCTTTATTTTTTCAATATTTCCTATAGTTATTTTCTCATCCTCATAAGAAAGATTTTCTCCTACATAAATATTAGCGTTAATATTATTTTCCTCTAATATTCGGCTTAGATATGAGGGAGAATGTTTGCTATCAGTAAGCCATATTGATAGCTTATTTCCTTTAACCATATTGCAAAAGCTCTCTTCTCTGCCATGAACACTTCCTAAAAAGCTTCCTTGCCAACTTAAGCCTATTTTAGCCATTAAGTATTGAAAAGAACTGAGACCAGGTATTACCTGAATATTTCCCGAGAAATTTTTTCTCACATAATCTGTTATTCCATAAAAAAGAGGATCTCCTGAAGCTGCTATAGAAACTGTTTTATCTGAATTCATATTAATGAACTGTAATATTTCACTGAGTTTTTTAACTATAATTTTTTTCGTACTTATAAAATCTATACTTTCAATAGCCCTTTGGAATCCAATTACTATATCCGAAGCTTCTAGTGTTTTAATTGCCTTAGGAAGGATATATTCACTGCTGCCAGGACCTATTCCAACTATATAAACTATCTTACTCATAGTAATACCTCTATTCTTTATGATATAGGGTTCCAGACTTGAAACTTAACTTATGCGTAGGAATATGTTGACAAAACTGAAGCACATTTAAAAACTTTTTTATCAGTCTTAGTGAAGTGTTTTTAGAAAATC
>NZ_JABAIW010000109.1:0-4642 GCF_014231265.1 Clostridium sp. DJ247
TCTTGGATAATCTCTTATATTCTCAAGCATCTCCTTCTTTAGAATTCTTCCCTTATTAAAATTAGGGAATATATTCAGAATGTTCTTGGTAATTCTCTTCATTTACAAGCAGTACATTGAATTCTGCTAATTCCTAAAAAACAAAAACTCCTTAAGAACTTATAAATCTAAATTCTTAAGAAGTTTTATCATAATTAAACCAAATATTTAATTTTTATCAATCTCTATTTGATTCTTAAGTCTTAATATTTCAGCCCTGCTTAATTCTGTTAATTCTAATATTTCCTCAATATCCAGACCCTTTTTGATCATTTTTATAGCTATTTTTTCTATTCCTTTTTCTATTCCCTTTTCTATTCCCTTTTCTATTCCTTTTTCTATTCCCTTTTTTATTCCCTTTTCCTCTCTAAATTTGAATTCTTCTTCAATCTTTCTACCTAAATTACTTACCATATCATCCACCTCCATTTCTGATGTTTCCTTTAATAATTTATAAACATTTTCTTTTACTTCCTCTTCAAACCTATTTTTAAATATATTTATAAGCCATCCTCTAAATACCTGCTCCTGTTCCTTTGATGCGCTTTTCCTTATGATTCTTCCTATTAATTTTAGCCTTTCTATTATCTCTTCCATTTCAACATCTTGATCTAATAGAAATACTGCACTTACTACATTAGCTATTTCCAATAGTTCTTCTTTATCTATTCTATTTATGTCAAATAATAAATATCTAAAATCCACTATACTGTCTTCAAATAATTCATATCCATTTAATACTTCTTTAAAGTTTCTAGCTGCTGTCCAATTACCCTTTCCATTATATAATACTATTGGAACTATAGCTGGCAGCTTATATTCTTTTCTCTTTTTTGCTTTTTCTTCTGTATTCTTAAGTTCTTCTCTCCATATTTCTGTCATATACATCAAAAGCCTTATTGGCATCCTAAAATCTACTTTTGACTGAAGTTCTAAAAGTACATAGAATATTATGTCATTTCCATCCATGTTCACTTTATAAACTATATCTGCTTCTTCCTCTTTAAAATCTTCAAGTATAAATTCTTTATCTATTAAAACTAAATTTTCTTCTTTTATTAAGTTTACCCATTCTTTCTTTACAAAACTCTTTAAGAATTCTATAAAATTCTTTTTATGTGAAAGTATATGTTTATATCCTAAATCATGCTCATTATTTATATTTTCATCCATAAGTTTCACCGACTTTCTATACCCTGATTATATCATACACAAATAAATTAATGCTATATTTTTACTTTCTAATACTTTCAAATCTTTTACTATACCTTATTAATAATGTTTAGGTCTAAACATATCGCATTGCCGCCTGTTGTACTTGCAATTGTTACTATCCAATATTTAATCAACAAACCATCTGGAGTTAACTCCGAATTTCCATATTTAATTCCTTCAAGTGATAAAAGACTTACGTCTCCACCTATGTCTATGCCATTTATCGTTGAAAATTCCTTGTAAAAACCAATAACTATTTGCGGCACATTATAATTAAATTTGTAGTTAGTTGTTTGCATATTTGAATAATATGTTCTATAAGTGTATAATTCATAAATAAAATATTAAGGACTATGCACACTTTTACATAAGTTTTAAAGTGTGTATAGTCCTTTAATTTTCTTCATTATTGCCAGATAACTGTTCCCTTTTTACTTCTTTTCTTCTTATCAAAGGCGGCTCTATTTTTACCATTAACATTATTTATATATTCTTCTATAACCTGATACGCCATATCTTGAAGATCTTTAAGAGATTTTCTGTTCCAATAGAAATATTTTCTAAATCCCTTCGGAATAGTAAATATACAATGTCTATGTGGTACATCAAGAATTCTTCTTACCTGTTTTTCAACCCAGTCGCTTATATATTTTTTACCACATCTGTTACAAAACCTACTTTTACAACTAAAACCTATATTAATTTTTTCTAGGCATTGCATACATATATAAGCTACAAATCCTAACGCAAATTCACCACAATTTATCAGTTTTAGTACTTCTTTAAATAAATGCTCTCGCATTTATTCTGGAAACTTATCGTTTTTATTTTGCCAGAACTTTTTAAAATGATCTTTAAAAATTTGTTTAATTACACCATTACTCTTTTTCATAATACCTTATTACCTCAAATATCTTTAGTTTTTTCTAGAGTTATCCACAATATTTTCCGCAAGCTATTTCCTAAATAATTAAAGATTCTATCTCTTAACAAATATCAAAAGAGTTAATATTAAGCACTTTCGTGCAAAAGATACAAAAGAGCAAAATTAATCAAGAGACTTTAGAGGTAATTAATTCCTTAATCTATTTAGATGAGATTAGTTAATTTTCTTGTTATTTAGGAAATAGCTTGTAAAGTGATGTAATAATTACTTCTTAATAAACAAATAATAAATTTTTTTCCAAATGAGTATTTAGCTAACAGGAATAGTCTATTTATTCTCAGTGGAATAATAATCTTAATCATAAATATTATTCCACTGAAAGTACATCTTATAAAAATCTTAGCTAGATGCACATCATTTAGCGGAATATGAGCTTTGATGATTAAAAAGTCATTAATAAACCATAATTTATTTCTTCTGCTTGCTTATATAGTAATATGAGTTCCTCATATGCCTCAATTAGCTCAGAAAAAGTTATATCATAAATTACATCATTCAATTGTGGCATGCCATTATCGATAAAGCTTTGTTTTAAATTAATTAGTTCATTATGCATAATATAGATATCCTCAGCGTAAACAAATCCTAATCCCATACCACTAGGATCAAGTCTAAACATTTCTGATTCTAAAGTACGTCCGAGAATGTAATAATCTGGGTCGAAATTAGTGGATAACATATTTAAAGCCACTAATAGTGCATCCCATGCATAAGAAAGTCCCATTTCTTCTTCAGGTGAATAGTAACATGTCATCGCGAAATCTGCGAGTTCCTGAACTTCACCATTTTCCATTTCTTTTTCCCAATCATAGTCCAACAAATCTCCAGTGTATGCAGATCGTACTTTACCAATGTGATTATTAATAAACGCCTTCAATGGGGCTGAATTTTTCGTATTCCCAGAAGTGATTATTAGTTGACTTAATTCCTTACTAAAACCATCAGTATCAAATATATATGCTTTATGCTCCATACTCATAACATTACTCCATTTCTTTTTGTCGAAGTATCTGAATTGAATTCTCTAATTCTTTGCGCACGTCTCCTCGTACACGTCCATTCATAATAGGTTCCAATAAATCATAGGCATATTTTGGTGGAAGAGCCTTTGCAAACGTCGCAATAACTTCTTTTGCATAAGAATCAATTTTCATTTTCAAAATTCGTGCTCCTACTTCAGCTAATTTTCTATTAAGGTCATCTGTTAATGTATTCAGAATTACACTTTCTTCAGCTGCCCTCAAAAGTCCCTCTAGGCATTTAATAATGACATCTTCATAATCGTCTTTATTCATTGTTTTTATCCAAGATTCACTTTTATTTACATACGATTCCAGTGAATTGATAATAAATATCACATCCTGAGGCGTTAAAACAATATTGCTAGAATAATTATATAGCAATCCTGACTTAACAATTGGAGGATAATCCCCGTTGAAAAAAGCATTCTCAGCACCATTAGGACCATATTCAAGACGAATTATTACGGATTGAAGAATTGCTTTTTCACTTATTTGAACATTAAAATTAACTTCTGAAAAGCTTTTTTCTTTTTCTTGAAGCATACGTATACTTTCTATATCATTGATACTTAAAAGACTATAAACTGCTTCAATTCTTACTCGTTGTTCTTGATGATAAAGAGCTTCGTTTAATCGAGGAATGTATTTCTTATCATGTGATGCCCCCATTGCTATAATTAATTCAATGGGTAATTCTTTACCATTTCGTTCAAGCGCTTCATTTAATTGTTCATCAGTAACTGTAACCTGAACATTATTTTCATTATAAACCTTATATTTCATAAAAACCTCCTATATCTTATGGAATCTTGAAGTAATCGGGATCATATATTTCCCTTCCTGCTGATTCACCTGTCTTAGGATCATATCTTTCTATTATAATCTTTTTAGGCGGTTCTCCATACTTCTGTTTATAAGCATCAATAAACCTGTGAATTTCTTGCTTATCTTTGGAAATCGGTCTCCCTAAAGGCTTATCATCAATAATGTTTCCCTTTGGAGGTCCTTGAACCGCATCTGGTATAGCTCTTTGGTATTTTTTTGAGGGTCTGCCTTGTTTATCTATACGTTTTGGTACTTCAATAACATTCCCATCTTTGTCTTTTAACGGTTCATTCACTGTATCATAGTCGCCACTCTTACGACGTTCATCGGCCTTTACTTTATGAACCTGCTTTCCAATCTTGGTACTATTAGTTTCACCAGTAACATTTTCCTTTTTACCACCTTTACTTACTTCCTCAGCACCAGCTTTAACATTCTTAACAAAATTATCCTTAGCCTCACCGACACCCTTCATAAACTTAGTACTAGCTTCTTTTAATCCTTGAAGATCAGGTCCAATACGAAGTCTCTGTCCATTTGACATAACTACTTCTTTTCCAAAACCTAAATCCAATTCTTTAATGTCTTTTCCAAT
>NZ_JABAIW010000010.1:0-98709 GCF_014231265.1 Clostridium sp. DJ247
TTGGTGCTGGCAGCAGGAATCGAACCCGCGACCTACTGATTACAAGTCAGTTGCTCTACCTGCTGAGCTATACCAGCATATTAAGTTTCCTTTTGAAGATCGCTCTTAGCGGCTTCAACATGGATTAGTATACATTGTTATTGACTTTATTTCAAACGTCGTTTTTAACTATTTATCGCATTTAATCCGTTATACCTTTGCATTACTCTTGTTTTCTTAAATTATCTAACTAATATAATTATTATTTATCCATTAGACTATC
Organism: Clostridium sp. DJ247; assembly: GCF_014231265.1. Taxonomy (NCBI): domain Bacteria; kingdom Bacillati; phylum Bacillota; class Clostridia; order Eubacteriales; family Clostridiaceae; genus Clostridium; species Clostridium sp. DJ247. The sequence goes on from NZ_JABAIW010000010.1 coordinate 263, forward strand.
AGTGCCCAAACCCCTGTTTCTAGAAGAGTGGAGTTAACAACTGCTAAGCATTGGATTCTTCAGCTAAAATTCAGGTGATGGTTAAATGCCTAAATGGCATTTAACATACAACTCCTTATGCTAGCATGGTTACCATTGTTCTACTACATCCATATTAATAAATTTCCCTGCTACTTCTCTTACTTTTTCATAGTCTTTGTCTGATAACCTTTCTCTAAGTAGCTTTATAGTATTTTTTATATCTTCATCGCTTCCTTTCTGCAGATATTCATTTATTTTTTCATAATCTACTGCGGATAACTTGCTTGCAATAACTAGAAGTTTCTCTTTATCAGTAAAGGTTAAGCTATCTTTAACTTTATATTTAGAAATCTTAAATACAGGCATGCCTTCCTTTACTGAATTGCTTGTATTATCTTTGTTTCCACTAAGTTCCTTCTTAGATTCTGATGAGTTTGCTTTTTTATTTCCTTTATCTAAGTTATCATTACTATTACCTTTATCATATTTACTGTTATCTTCAACTTTACTTTTATTAAAAAAGTCATCCTTATCTTTTTTAATTTCCTGTTGCAGCTTACCCATCTTAAATCTTTTATATTCATCAGTATCTACATATGAGTTTATTTTATTTGTTTTACTTTCATTTTCCTTTTGCATATTATTATTTTCAGATATTATATCTTTATTAGGCTTACTATCACCTTTAATAGGTTTAGTATTATCTATTACTTGAATTTTATCACTATTTGCTTCTTTCTTTAAAGTTATCCTATCTGAAAATAGCATTATAAGTACACAGAAGATTGTACATATAATCACTATAAATGATAAAAATCTTTTACTCAATATCAACACCCTCCTCGCACCTATACTATTATCTCTTTTTTTTTGTTTTTTATTCTTTTCTTAATATTTTTTAAGAAAACTTCATATATATTATTAGGGGGTGTAGCTATTGAATAGAGTAAGAGCTAACTATAAAAACTCGCTATCATATTATGAAATTGCTTATTTCTTAAAAGACTATATTAATAAGGATTCAATTATAGTATGTATTGGTACTGATAGATGTATTGGCGATTGTCTTGGTCCGTTAGTTGGAACTTTGCTTAAAAGTAAACATTTTCCATTACCTGTATACGGAACAGTTTCAGAACCTATACATGCTCTAAATATTGATAAAAGATTAAATGAAATTACGCTCCTTCATCCACATAATAACATAATTGGTGTAGACGCTTGTCTTGGAGATTTGGACAGCATAGGAGAAATTCAAGCAAGAGATTATCCTGTTCATCCTGGTAAAGGAGTAGGTAAGTCTTTACCTAACGTTGGAGAGTCCTCAATAATCGGTATAGTTGATTCTAACGATAACGATGAAATCTTTAATAACAATAACATAAGATTAGACCTTGTATTAGGTATGGCAAAAGTAATTACCCATTCGTTAATTCACTCTTATTATCTTTATGAAAAAAATTTATAATATAAATAAAAAGCAAAATCCCAGACGGCTTCTAGGATTTTGCTTTTTATTTATATTATAAATTTTAATCTATAAGAGTTATATCATCACCAGTAAAAGTAACTTCCATCTTATCTAAATACTCTAAAACCTTACCTGTTCCTAAAGCTACACAAGATACAGCATCTTCAGCTACATAAACCGGAACCTTAGTAACTTTCTCTATCAAATCACTAAGTCCATTTAATAATGCCCCTCCTCCAGTCATATATATGCCTTTATCTGCTATATCCGCTGCTAATTCCGGCGGTGTTTTTTCAAGTACAGCGTGTGTGGTTTCCGCTATAGCATTTACGGTTTCTTTTAATGCTTCCCTCATTTCATCTGAGGACACTGTTATATTTTTGGGAAGTCCTGTAATCAGGTCTCTTCCTCTTATTTCCATAACTACTTTTTCTTCTTTTTTAAAGGCAGAACCAACATTAATTTTTAAATCTTCTGCTGTTCTTTCCCCAATCATTAATTTATGTTCTTTTCTAATATATTTTATTATGGCTTCATCAAACTTGTCCCCTGCAATCTTTATAGAGGATCTTACAACTATTCCTCCTAGAGAAATAACTGCAATATCAGTAGTTCCTCCACCGATATCTATTACCATATTTCCACTTGGCTTAGTTATATCTAGCCCAGCTCCTATAGCTGCTGCTAAAGGTTCTTCTATTAAAAACACCTTTTTTGCTCCAGCATTTTTCGCGGCATCGATTACAGCTCTTTTTTCTACTTCCGTGGCTTCACAAGGGACACAAACAACAACTCTTGGAGCTGACAGTCTTTTCTTACCACAAGCTTTTGATATAAAATACTTTAACATTTTTTCAGTTACATCATAATCAGATATAACTCCATCCCTCAAAGGACGTATAGCTACGATATTACCCGGTGTTCTTCCAATCATGTGCCATGCTTCTTCACCCACTGCTAGTACCTTATTCTTGTTCTTATCTATGGCTACAACTGAAGGTTCTTTTAGGATTACCCCCCTACCTTTAATATAAACAAGCACTGTGGCTGTACCCAAGTCAATTCCCATGTCTGTTCCTATATTAAAAAACATTCCTATACTCACTCCTAACCTTACCGGCAATTTATAACAAACTCTAAAAAATTTGTCTATTTTTATTATATCTTTATATTTAATTATAATCGGAATGTTTTTAACCTTCAATAGCTTTATATTTCATTTTAGTTGCTTTTCCACCTCTTATGTGTCTTTCTGCTTTATTATAATCTAATATAATTTTAGCTTCTTCAGCAATTTGAGGATTTATTTTAGGTAACCTTTCTGTCATATCTTTGTGTATAGTACTTTTACTTACTCCGAAAACTTTAGCAGTTTTTCTTATTGTAGCTTTTGAACCTATAATATACTTTGCAACTTCTAGAACTCTTTCTTCAATGTAATCTTTCAAAGATGCTACCTCCTTAACCCTTCTATATTATAAATATGCTATTTCATATTCTTAAATTCATTTTATGAGCCATTTTCCGATAAACTTCCCGGAAAATGGCCAATTATTAATATTTTATATACTTGCTTGGATCAACAAAGTCCTTACCTTTTAAAACTGCAAAATGTAAGTGATCCCCATATTTTTCATAAGCAGCTCTTAATGTACTCTTTCCAACAGTACCTATAACTGTACCTTTAGCTACTGTTTGCCCTTTTGTTACTTTAACTTTTGGATCTAAATTTGAATAAACTGTTTTTAATCCATTTTGATGATTTACAACAATTTCGACGCCGTCCTGTGTAACACTGTTAACTTCTTCTATTTTTCCATCTGCTACAGCAAATACGGATTTTCCCAAATCAGCCTTTATTTCATACCCTAGATTAGGTCTATAACTACCTGTTGAGTCCCAATAAACAGGGTCTTCAGAATAACCTCTAGCTATACTTCCATCTACTGGTTTTTGAAATGTAGTACTTACTGAGCTAGATACACCTTGTGAGCTAGTTTCACTCTTTGGTGCAACTGTTTCTGATTTAGTGTTTTTCTTAACTTGAAGAGCATTGTCGTAATTTAAAGAAGGCTCATTTTCAGCTTTAGCTACTTGTTTCTTTTCATTCTGTTGTGATACATTATTTTGTTGTACTGGTGTGTTAGAATGTTTATTATTTTTTGCAGTTAAAACTGCTATAGTTGCTACAACACACAAGCAAACAAATAATATTACATAAAAGCCCTCCTTCTTAAAAAAGTTTAATGTTTTGTTAAAAATATTTTTGTCCATATGAACACCTCCTTTCTTCAGTTTGTCCAGAGCTTAGAAAAAAATACATATTTTTCATATTTTTTTATATTGTTATTTCTTTTTTTTATAAAATAATATGACAAAAAAGCATATAGCATCTTACAACGTATATTACTCAGCATCTCCATATATAATAAATTCACCAGAATACATATTCTATTTAAGGAATCTGTATTTCTCTATGGCTTATTTATAAAATCATATAGAGAGATTTTGAGTTTAATTACATACATTCTAAGAACTATATGCTTTTAAACTATATAAAGTAAACTAAGCATAAAACGTGTTAATCCCCATCTAATGCTTAGTTGAACCGCTCCAGTGCATAGCGGCTCTTGACCACAGCTTATGAAAGCGGGGACTTAGAACTGCTAGTTTAATGGATAATCTCTTTATAAGTACGGAACTTTTAAATTTAATTTATTCCACATAGCATATTACTAGATTATGCCACTGATAAATAGTTAAAGAAAGTCTAAGCCTCAAATTAGCAGAAAAGCTAAGGACTTTGATAAACTCGCTCAGGCTCAAACAGTATCAAAGTACTAAGCTTTCCTACTAATTTGAGACTAAGACTTTCTAATAAACTATTTATAGGTGGCACAATCTAGTAATGTGTTATGCTACATAAATTAAATTTAAAAGTTCCAGATCTATATTATGCTATTCTTTTAATTTTATAATATTTACTCCGCTATAGTAATGGGTGAGTATTTGTTTATAATCTTGCCCTGACTTTGCCATTGCATTTGCTCCCCACTGACTCATGCCAACACCATGTCCATATCCAATGCAGTTTATTTGTAAACCGTTTGTATCGTATTTTATACTAAAATTAGCTGAATTCAGTGCCATAATATTTCTAAATTTAACTCCTGTAATTGTAATCTTACCAACTTTAATTTCTTTAACTGAGCCACCCTTATTCCTACTCTTTATTTCTATTTGATTCCTTATTTCCCCTAGTGACAGCCCTAAATTGGGGTACTCAGAATTCATCTTATTTATGAAATCATGATATGATAATTTCATAGAACTTTCGTACTTTGGTGCTGATTCTTCTCCTGGACTATCTACACTCTTTAAATATGAAATAGTATCTTTAAAAACATCTTGAACGTTTTCTGTTTTACCGCTGCTTACTGCAAAATAGTATGGCTCCATCACAAGTTTACTATTATACATCAAGACTTGTCCTACAGTTTCGTTAACTGCCTTTTCAACCTTATTCCAATACTCATCTTTTTTATTTTCTGGCCATGATCTAAGTCTATCCTCCTTATGTATGAATACCTGGCATTTAACTGTATCACACACATTTGCACCAGTAGTACTCTTGTATTTCCTACCTTCAAATTCCTCCATATGTGCTAATGCAAAAGTCCTTGCTGCTACTGCCTGTGCTTTTAATGCTTCTATTTGAAACTCTACGGGCATCTCTGCTGCAACTACACCTTTTACATAATCTTCAATCTGCATTTCCTCTATCTTATCAGTTTTAGTTATATATACCTTTATTTTAGGTATTACTACGTTAGAATCCTTAAATTCAACACTACTGGAATTTACAAAAGGATTAGGTATTGACCCTTTAAGTTTAGGAGTTTCACCATTATATCCAAGGATTACTGTAGAAATAACAATTAAAATAGTTATACTTATTATTATTAATAATAAAAATCTTATTAAATGTATAGGTGTACTAATAATTCTTCTTTTCATATATATCTCCTTACTTTTGTTAAAATATATTATAATATTATTAGTACCTGCTAACAATTATGCTAAAAACAAAGAGGCTATACATAAGAACCTCTTTGTTTTTAGCATAATTATTCTTACAATTAAGATGGAATGCTTCTTCTCTCTATATCAGCACCTAGTGCCTTTAACTTCTTCTCTATATTTACATAGCCCCTATCTATATGATATATATCTGTAACATTAGTTTCTCCTTCTGCTACTAAACCACATAGTATAAGAGCTGCTCCTGCTCTTAAATCTGTTGCTCTAACTTCAGCACCAGTTAACCTATCTACACCTTCTATTACAGCATTTCTTCCATCAATTCTTATATTTGCTCCCATTCTCTTCATTTCTGTTGCATGCATAAATCTGTTTTCGAAGATAGTTTCAGTAATCATGCTGGTTCCCCTTATAGTGCATAGCAATCCTGTCATTTGTGATTGCATATCTGTAGGAAACCCAGGGTAAGGCATGGTTTTGATATCTATTGGCCTTAGGTCCTTAGCTCCATCAACCAATATGCTGCTTCCTTCTGACTTAATTTCCACACCAGCTTCTGTTAATTTAGCAATTATAGGCTTTAAATGTTCTTCATCAGCACCATTAATTTTTATTTTACTTCTAGTTATAGCTGCAGCGATCATAAATGTTCCAGCTTCTATTCTATCGTATATGGGTTTATGTGTAGTACCTTTTAGGGTTTTTACTCCAATTATTCTAATGGTATCTGTACCAGCCCCTACAATATTTGCTCCCATGTTATTCAAGAATCTTCCTAAATCCTCAATTTCTGGCTCTTCGGCGGCATTTTCTATAATAGTCTCTCCTTCTGCCATGACAGCTGCCATCATAATATTTTCAGTTGCACCTACTGAAGGAAAATCTAAGTATATCTTGCTTCCCATTAATTTTCTTGCTTGAGCCTCTACATATCCATGACCAACATTTACTTCGGCACCTAAAGCACTAAATCCCTTCAAATGTAAATCTATAGGCCTGGTTCCAATATTACATCCCCCAGGTAGTGATAATTTAAACTTTCCAAATCTTGATATCATTGGCCCCATAATTAAAAATGATGCTCTCATCTTTTTTACTAATTCATTAGAAGCATCACAATCTTTTACGTTAGAAGCTCCTATCACAATTTTATTTGTCTCTTCATCTATATTTATATCTGCTGAAATACTCCTAAGCACATCACTTATAACAAATACATCTTCTAGCATAGGTGCTGAATCAATAATGCACTTATCTCCACTTAATATACTTGCTGCTATGATTGGTAAAATAGCATTTTTAGCAGTACTTATGTTAACCTCTCCATTTAACTGAGCTCCTCCTCTAACCACTATTTTATCCATAATTATCCTCCATTCTACAATTGTTAATATGTTACACTTATCTCAGGTGTCCCAATGATTATATAGCTTCCTGAAGAATATCTGCATACTGCATAATTAAAATCCATGGGTTTGCCATTATTTTGCATAGCATTATACTGTCTTGTATATGCTGTAGTGCTATATCCATTTTCAAGCTTTATAGTATTAATGTTCGATGCTCTATAGTTTTTTAATATTTCTAAAACTTCGTTATTATATAAATTAATATCATCTTCAAGAAGTTTTGCTTTTAAATAAAGAAAAATCATATCATTGGTTTTTATCTCAGGTATACATTGTTTCAACATATCTTTAAGTTCATTTAAATTGTTATCATTATCCTTCTTTGTTATGTTTATAGTAACAACATTATGATTTTCATATTGAATTATTTCTATGTACCCATTTATATAATTTTTCCCAAATTCCACACAATAAACCTTGTTATTTTTTAATACAGTGCTATTCCATCCATCATAAAGTCCTAAACCTCTAATGAAATTATCAACAATTTTTTCTTTATCACTATCAGTTGTGAATACTTCTTTAATTCCATATTCTACTGTGCTACTATTAGTTTTTCTTAATATTTCATTAAACAAATCGCCTTTTTTTTCTGCTCTAGAAGGATCTCCTAGTAAAAATAACAAACATAATATTAATAAGATAGTTATAGTAATCATATTTTTTCTCATATTGTTTGCTCCTATAGTTATCCTATAGGGGCTTGTCACCCCCTCTTTTTCTTCTATCTGAATTATGGACAACTATAATAGTAAATATTCAATTATTTCTATTCTTTATAATTTTAATAACTTTTTTAATACCAATCTTATAAAACTTAAAATAAATTCTAAGTTTCAATTCCAGGTAAGATTTGTCTTAATTACTGATATATTATCAATATATAAAAATACATGATAAAATGTGCAACTATTTTATACTATAATTAAGTCATCTAAAAAAAACAAAAAACACGAAGCCATTGTTTCGTGTTTTTTGTTTACTTTAATATAGTATTAAATTATTTTAATCTTATTCTAGCTATAGCTCTAGCTAATGCTAGCTCTGCTCTTTTTGCATCGATTTTATCTTTATTTTTTAGTCTTTCTTCAGCTCTATCTTTTGCTTCTTCAGCTCTTCTTATGTCAATTTCTTCTGGCCACTCAGCAGCATCAACTATCATTGCTACTTCTGTTTTTGTAACTTTAATTATACCAGTTGATGTAAAAGCAGTTTTTTCACTTCCATCTTCTAACTTAAATCTTGTACCTGCTGGTGCTAATAAACCTACAAATGGACTATGCTGTGGAAGTATTCCTATACCGCCACTTATAGTTTTTGTATTTACCTCAGATACTTCTCCAGTATAAAAAGTTTTTTCAGGAGTTAGTATGCTAAGTTTCATTTTAGATGACATACAAAATCACTCCTTTTAGCTTTCCATCATAGATTTAGCTTTTTCTCTTACTTCTTCTATTGTACCAGTAAATAGGAATGCTGCTTCAGGTAGATCATCACATTTACCTTCAAGTATTTCTCTAAATCCTCTTATTGTATCTTTTATAGTTACAAACTTACCCTGCATACCAGTAAACTGTTCTGCAACACTAAATGGTTGAGATAAAAATCTCTGCACTCTTCTTGCTCTGTTAACTACTGCCCTATCTTCTTCACCTAACTCATCTACACCTAAAATTGCTATTATATCTTGAAGTTCACTATATCTTTCAAGAATATGCTTTACTTTAGTTGCAACTTCATAATGCTCTGCACCTACGATATTAGGATCAAGTATTCTTGAAGTTGACTCAAGTGGGCTAACAGCAGGATAGATACCAAGCTCTGATATAGATCTTGATAAAACTGTTGTAGCGTCAAGGTGAGTAAATGTTGTAGCCGGAGCTGGGTCTGTTAAGTCATCTGCAGGAACATAAACTGCCTGAACAGATGTTATAGAACCTTGTTTTGTAGAAGTTATTCTTTCTTGTAACGCACCCATTTCAGTAGCTAGAGTTGGCTGATAACCAACGGCACTAGGTATTCTTCCAAGCAAAGCTGAAACCTCTGAACCAGCCTGTGTAAATCTAAATATATTATCTATAAATAGAAGCACATCCTGACCTTCATCTCTAAATTTTTCTGCCATAGTAAGACCTGTCAACGCAACTCTCATTCTAGCTCCAGGTGGTTCGTTCATTTGACCGAATACCAATGCAGTCTTATCTATAACTCCTGACTCTTTCATTTCATAATAAAGGTCATTACCTTCTCTTGTTCTTTCTCCAACACCTGTGAATACAGATAATCCACCGTGTTCTTTTGCTATATTATTAATAAGTTCTTGAATAAGAACTGTTTTACCAACGCCTGCTCCACCAAATAGACCTATTTTACCACCTTTTTGATAAGGTGCAAGTAAATCTATAACTTTTATTCCTGTTTCAAACATTTCAGGTTGCACTGACTGTTCTTCGAAACTAGGTGCTGCCCTATGTATAGGATATACTTCTTCAACCTTAAAATCTCCTGCTTCATCAATTGTCTGACCTAATACATTAAATAGACGTCCTAATACAGGCTTTCCAACAGGAACTGAAATTGGTTTTCCAGTATCAACTGCTTCAGCTCCTCTTCTTAAGCCATCAGTTGCTTCCATAGATATAGCTCTAACTATATCATCACCTATGTGTTGTTCAACTTCAGCTATAAGTTTTTTGTCTCCCATATTTATTTCTATTGAATTATATATATTAGGAAGGCTTTCACTATCGAATTTTATATCTATAACAGGTCCTATTACCTGAACAACTTTACCAATATGTCCTGGCATAAGTTTCCCTCCTTACTTTTGAGCCTCTGCTCCTCCAACTATTTCAGTTATCTCTTGAGTTATTGCACTCTGTCTTATTCTATTATACTTTAAATTTAAACTATCTAATAAATCATTAGCATTCTTAGTAGAGCTATCCATAGCAGTCATTCTAGAAGACTGCTCACTTGCTTTTGAATTCAATAAGAAATTAAATATTTGAGCTTTCAAGTGTATGTTAACTGTACCATCTAATAATTCATTAGCACTAGGTTCAAATTCTCCGAGACCGCCACTTCTCTTTTCAGAAGTTAATGGTAACACTTTTTCATCTACAATAGATTGTTTTACAGTTGATATAAACTTAGTATAAACTACATGAATTTCGCCAACTTCACCATTCTTATAAAGACTTAAAGCATGCTCTGCTATTGTTTTAGCTTCTTTTAATGTAGGTTCATCAGGAATATCAACGTATTCTGCTACTGTATCATAATGCAATCTTCTGAAATACGCTCTTCCTTTTTGTCCTACAGACATTATAAGTGAATTACTTTTATCACTTGCTATCTTATCTACAGCTGCAGATACAATTGCTGCATTAAAGCCTCCACAAAGTCCAGAATCAGAGGTTATTGTTATATATAATTTTTTATTGCTACCATTTCCATTTACATATATACTTTTTCCTTCTACACCTTGAACGATACTTTTTATAGTATCTTCAAAGGAATTGTAATAACCTTCATTTGACTCTAGATTTTTTCTGCACTTTCTTAATTTAGAGGTGGCAATAAGTCCCATGGCGTTTGTTATTTTTTTAGTATTAGTTACAGACTTAATTCTTCTTTTTATCGCAATAAGTCCTGCTGCCATACTTCACCTCCCGCATAGAAAACTATGCCTCCGCTAAAAATACTTTTTTATATTCATCAATTGCTTTATTAAGATTCTTTTTAAGCTCATCATCTAGTACCTTTTTTGTAAGTATTGTTTCACCTATCTCTTTATGATGAGTATCCATATACTCTAAGAAGCCTTTTTCAAATTCTTTTATCTTAGCTACACTAATATCCATTAAGTGATTTTCAACACCAGCATAAATTATCATTATTTGCTTTTCTACAGACATTGGCTCATATTGATCTTGCTTAAATATTTCAAGTAATCTTTTACCTTTTTCAAGTCTTCTCTTTGACTCTTTATCAAGATCTGAACCGAACTGTGCAAAAGCAGCTAGTTCTCTATACTGTGCAAGTTCAAGTCTAAGTGTTCCTGAAACCTGCTTCATTGCTTTAATTTGAGCACTACCACCAACTCTTGAAACTGATATCCCTGAGTTAACTGCTGGTCTTTGTCCTGCATGGAAAAGTTCTGATTCAAGGAAGATCTGCCCATCTGTTATTGATATAACGTTTGTTGGTATGTATGCCGTAACATCCCCTGCAAGTGTTTCTATTATAGGAAGAGCTGTAATTGATCCCCCACCTAATTTATCAGAAAGCTTAGCTGCTCTTTCAAGAAGTCTTGAGTGTAAATAGAATACATCTCCCGGGAAAGCTTCTCTTGCAGGTGGTCTTCTAAGTAACAATGACATTGTTCTATAAGCAACTGCGTGTTTAGTTAAATCATCATATACTATTAATACATCTTTTCCTTGATCCATAAAGTATTCTCCAACAGTTACTCCTGAATATGGAGCAAGATATTGAAGCGGAGCTGTATCAGATGCAGTTGATGATACAATGATTGTATAATCCATAGCTCCCTTTTGAGTAAGTGTATTGTATATGTGAGCCACTGTAGATTGTTTTTGTCCTATAGCTACATATATACAGATAACATCTTTTCCCTTTTGGTTTATTATAGTGTCAAGAGCAATAGCAGTTTTACCAGTCTGTCTGTCTCCTATAATAAGCTCTCTTTGACCTCTTCCAATAGGAATCATTGAGTCAATTGCTTTTATACCAGTTTGAAGTGGCTCATTTACTGACTTTCTTTCTATAACACCATGTGCTATAACTTCAGCTGGTCTATATTCCGCAGCTTTTATTGGTCCTTTTCCATCAATTGGCTGTCCTAAAGCATTTATAACTCTACCAATCATCTCTTCGCCAACTGGTACTTCAACTACTCTACCAGTACTTTTAACTACGTCGCCTTCTTTTATGCCATTTTCACTACCAAGTAAAACACAACCTACGTTATCCTGCTCTAGATTCATGACCATCCCCAATACATTATTGGGAAATTCAAGAAGTTCTCCAGACATACAGTTCTCTAAGCCATATACTCTGGCAATACCATCACCTACTTGAATTATAGTACCTGAATCTACAGCTTCTACCTTATTTTCATAACCTTCAATTTGTTTTTTAATTATTGAGGTTATTTCTTCAGGTTTTATGTTCATAAGGTCACCTCTATCCTCTTATAAGCATTAATTTTTTCATTTCTTCTATCTTGTTTTTAATTGTTCCATCAATAACGTCGTCGCCTACTCTAACATAAACACCACCTAAGATGCTTTCATCAATACTTTCTTGTAAAATTATTGATTTTTTATACTTATTCTGTAGTTTATTAATTAGAGAAGTTCTTTCGCTATCATTTAAAGGAATAACTGTTTTTACAATTGCTATAGCCTCATTATTATTCTCCAAACGAACCTTATCAATTTGAAGAATAATTCCGTTAAGTTCATTAATTCTATTTTTTTCTATAAGTATCAGCAAAAAAGAGAGTAACTCGTTATCAATTTGGCCCTCAAAAATGCTCTTAAATACTTCTTTTTTTCTAGAAGTACTTATTTTAGGATGATTTATTATTTGACTTAATTCTTCGCTACTTTTTATTAAATTCGCAATTTCTTTTAAGTCATTTATATAATCATCTATCTTATTTTTAGCTGAGGCTACTGAATATAATGCAACAGCATATCTTCTATCTAAATATACATGCATATTAGATACCCACCTTAGCTATAAATTCTTCAATAAGTCTTCTATGTTCTTGTTCATTTATAGATTTTTCTAGAGCTTTTGAGGACAAGACTACAGCAAGATCAACCACTTTAGTTCTAAGTTCATCTTCTGCCTTTTCTTTTTCTCTTTCAATCTCTTTTTTTGCTCTTTCAACTATAAGTTCAGCCTCATTTGAAGCTTCCTTTTTAATTTCTTCTGATACTTTTTCAGCTTTTTCTTTATAACTTTCTACTATGTTTTTGCCTTGTATTTTTGAGTTTTCTAAGTTTTTCTCATTTTCTAATCTTAACGTTTCAGCCTTTGCTCTATCATCATTTGCTTTATCTATTGTTTCCTGTACTTCATTTTGTCTTTTCTCAATTACAGTATTAACTTTATTGAAAAAGAAATGTCTCAAAATAAAATATAATATTCCAAAGTTTATTATAGTTATAATAACTGTAGTAATATTTATCTCCATTTCGAACTTCAATCCTCCCCTCTCTATATGTGCAAACTGGTGAGGTGACTAATTTAAATTAAACTTTAAACACCAAAATAATAGCTATTAATAAACTATAAATAGCAGTTACTTCTGACAAAGCTGCACTTACGAAGAATGTACTTAATATTTTACCACTTGCTTCAGGCTGTCTTGAAACTCCTTCAACTGCCTTACCTGCAGCTGTACCAACTCCTATACCTCCACCTAAACATCCTATTGCAGCTAAACCTGCACCTATTGCTGCCATACCTGATATAAATGATTGTGCGTCTAAGTTCATAATAAAAATCCTCCTTCATAATAAATAATTGTTAGTGTTCAGCTATAATTTTTATATTCATCATTGTTAACATAACAAACACTACCATTTGTATAGATCCATCAAATAAATCGAAGAAAGCATGTAGCGGGATAGGTATTAGCAATTGGCTAAACCATGCTATATGACTCAATCCTTCATACACCATTTCAAGAACTACGGCACCTGCTGTAATATTACCAAATAGTCGTAGACTTAGTGAAACTGGAAGAACTAATCTTTCTACGATATTAAGTGGCAATAACGGTACTACCGGTTGAGCATAAGCGGTTAAATAATGCTTAACTCCAACCTTTTTTATTGCATTAACTTGTACTAACACGAAAGTTATTAACGCCAGCCCAACTGTAACACTTAGGTCTTCCGTTGGTGCCTTTACTGCCACTAATGGAGTAAAATTCATAATCAAAATAAAAATTGCAAGAGTTCCTATATATGGAACATATACCATATATTGTGCCCCCATATTATCCCTGACTAGATTTCTTACTGTTTCAAAAAATATTTCAACAGCACTTTGCTTCTTATCAGGTACCTTTTTTAAATTGCTTGTAAAAATTTTAGCCAAAATGGCCAGAAAAACAATAATAATCCATTGTACAATAATACTAGAGGTTATGCCTATTTCGAATGCCCCTAGATTTATTGTGAACAATGGTTCAAATCCCTCCACTTCATCACATCCTTTCTTAATTATTCTTAATTATTCTTAATAACTGAATATATATATACCCCAATTAAATGAGAAGTATATCCAAATAAATATGCTACGACACTATACTTATTATACTTAAAAACAACATAGCCTATTCCTGCAGCAAATATAACTCTTGTAATAAAATTTAAAATATATAAAGATGCTGATGAATTTTTGAATTTTTGAAACACTACTTCACCTATTAGACCATTAATAATAAAATTTATTATTGCTATCAATGTCCCAAGCAATACAAAAATTCCATAGTTTTTCATTATTAGTTGTGTAGAGATAAAAAATATAATACCAATGATTAAGTTAATCACAGATACCTTTTTTATCATATCTAAAACATCTTTATTCATTTAAATTCCTCCACTTAGAAGTTTAATAATAAGATTATATCTCTAAAAAATACAATATAAAAGTTTAATTTTTCACTAAAATGTTTATTATTCTTAAATTTAGTCAATTTATATGATATTTCGTCATGATTACTCACGAAATCTATATATTATAAAAAATTATTTCATTATCTGTTAATAATTCATTAAGCCATTTAATTGTTTTACTATAATGAAAATTCTTAAAATTATAAAGTTACTATTTTAACCCTTTTTAGGTTACTTTCATTTAGTTATTAATTATATAACATATGTATAAAAAGCGAACAATTTATATTATGAAACTTTTCAGCCTAAATAAAAACAGACACTTTAGATGAAAGTGTCTGTTTTATTTAAATAGTTATCTGAAATTTATCTTTCAATTATTATAGCTGTTCCCATTCCTCCGCCTATGCATAGAGTTGCTAGTCCCTTCTTAGCATCTCTTTTTTCCATTTCATAAAGTAATGTAGTTAATATTCTTGCTCCAGAACATCCAACTGGATGACCAAGAGCAATAGCTCCACCGTTTACATTAACCTTACTCATATCAAAATTTAAATCTTTTGCAACAGCTAAACTTTGAGCTGCAAATGCTTCATTTGCTTCTATTAAATCTATATCTTCTATTGATAAATTAGCTACTTCTAAGGCCTTTTTGGTTGCATGGAATGGACCATATCCCATTATTGCTGGATCTAATCCTTTTGAACCATAGGAAACTATTTTAGCCATTGGTTTAAGTCCAAGTTCAGCTGCCTTTTCAGAACTCATAATAACTATAGCAGCTGCTCCATCATTGATTCCTGAAGCATTTCCAGCAGTTACCGTTCCATCTTTCTTGAATGCTGGCTTTAACTTTGCCATACCTTCTAAGGTAGCTTCAAACCTTGGGAATTCATCAGTATCAAAAACTACTTCACCTTTTTTGGTCTTTATTACTACAGGAACTATTTCATTCTTAAATTTACCTTCTTTTATAGCTGCCTCTGCTTTATTCTGTGATGCAACCGCAAATTCATCTTGTACTTCTCTTGTTAAATTCCATTTTTCCGCTATGTTTTCTGCAGTTATTCCCATATGATATCCTTGGAATGCATCAGTAAGTGCATCGTTTACCATAGTATCTACTATAGCACCATTTCCCATTCTTTGTCCCCATCTTGTTGTTGGAAGTATATATGGTGCTGACGACATGTTCTCCATTCCTCCGGCTACAATTACATCAGCATCTCCAGCTTTTATCATTTGTGCTGCCAAGCTAACTGCTCTTAGTCCAGAACCACAGACTTTGTTTAAAGTAAATCCTGGTATTTCTTCTGGTAATCCTGCTTTTATTATAGATTGTCTAGTAACATTTTGTCCAAGACCCGCTTGTACTACATTTCCCATTATAACTTCATCAACTAACTCTGGTTTAACATTAGCCCTGTTAAGTGCTTCCTTAATAACTATGGCTCCTAATTCTGCTGCTGGAACATCCTTTAAAGTTCCACCAAACTTTCCAATAGCTGTTCTAACGGCGCTTATGATAACTGCCTCTTTCATAAAAAAGCCTCCCCAATGCTTATTTAAACTATTTATGGAATATTTTACTTAATTTTCCATTTCAAATTAATTATACTCCTTAACCATATTATTATCAATATTTTTGTTAAAAAAAATACAAACTATTTTTTAGGAAAAAAAACCCTATGCTAAGCATAGGGTTTTTGAACAATCTGAGTTAGAAGTGTAATCTCTAACTAAATTCTTTAAAGTTATTTTTTTCAATTCCAAAGTATTGTAATATAGATGCTGTTATTCTTTTTGAAGCTTTTCCATCACCGTAAGGATTTATTGCTCTACTCATTTTATCGTATTCCCATTTATTATTTATCAATTCGTCAGCAGACATAACTATAGTATGTATATCAGTACCAACAAGTTTTACTGTACCAGATTCAACAGCTTCGGGTCTTTCTGTTACATCTCTTAATACAAGAACAGGTTTTCCTAAATGAGGTGCTTCTTCTTGAAGTCCTCCGGAATCAGTCATAACCATATAGCACTTGTTCATCAAATTATGAGTATCTTTTGTATCTAAAGGTGGTAATAGATGTACTCTTTCAATGCCACCTAGGATTTTATACACAACATCTCGCACAACTGGATTTAAATGAACAAGATATACTAACTCAACTTCATGATTTTTTTCAACTATAGCTTTTAATGCACTGCATATGTTTTCTATTCCTTCTCCCCAATTTTCTCTCCTGTGAGCTGTTACCATTATAACTTTCTTGCTATCATAATCAATGTTATTCAGTTCATTATTATTAAATGTATAACCGTCGTCTACTGTAAATTCCATAGCGTCTATTACTGTATTTCCTGTAACAAATATTTGTTTTTCATTAATTCCTTCTTTTAGAAGATTAGCTTTAGAACCATTTGTTGGTGCAAAGTGTATGTCAGCTATAGCACCAGTAAGTTTTCTATTCATCTCCTCTGGAAAAGGAAAATATTTATCATAAGTTCTAAGACCAGCTTCTACATGACCAACATTTATTTTTTGGTAAAAAGCAGCTAAAGCACCAGCAAAAGTTGTTGTAGTATCTCCATGAACGAGAACTAAATTAGGTTTTTCTTGTTGAAATATTTCCTCTAAGCCTTCTATTACTCTAGTTGTTATACCTGTTAGACTTTGTCTATTCTTCATTATGTTTAAGTCAAAGTCTGGTTTTATATTAAAGAGTTCTAATACCTGATCTAACATTTCTCTATGTTGTGCTGTAACACAAACCTTATTTTCTATCTTTTCATTCTTCTCTAATTCTTTTACCAAAGGTGCCATTTTTATTGCCTCAGGTCTTGTGCCAAAAATAGTAATAACCTTAATTCTATCCATATATATTACCTCCACTCTTACTACACAAATAAACTATATTTGCTATAGATTACTCATATACTAAGCAATTAAATTTATACCATGGTTAACTACCCTGGTGTGATAAGACAACCCCCGCATAATTGAAGTTTTATTTTATTCGTTGTGCTGGAAAAATCCGAATTTCCAAGCTACTATAACTAATACCAACATAACTGTAGCTAATAAAAAATAAGACCTTTGTGTACTTACTTGCATGGCAATTATTGCAAAACTTCCAAGCACTGCACTTATTAAATACATAATTATTACTGCCTGCTTTTGTGTAAGTCCCATATCTAAAAGCCTGTGATGTAAGTGTCCTTTATCGGCTTCCATAATAGGTTTTCCATTTAATTTTCTTCTTATCATAGCAAAAAGAGTATCATATATAGGTATGCCTAAAGCAAGTATCGGTACCGCTATAGCAAAGGCTGCCGCAGATTTTATTGCCCCTTCAATAGATATTGCCGCAAGTAAAAATCCTAACAACTGGGCGCCAGTATCTCCCATAAATATAGATGCTGGATTAAAATTATAAGGTAGAAATCCTAATATGGCACCAGATAATATAATTGTTAAAATAGCCGCTTCTATTCTATTATTTAATAATGCTATAATTAAAATAGTAACTGCTGCTATGAAAGCAACTCCTGCAGCTAAGCCATCAAGTCCATCTATCAGATTAAGTGCATTAGTAATACCAATAGCCCAAACTATAGTTAACGGAATTGATAACAATCCTATATCTATGTAGAGTTCAGAACTACTTATAGGATTAGTTAATAAGGATATCTTCACTCCAAAAATTACAAGCGACAGCGCTGCCGCTATTTGGAATAGTAGCTTTTGCCAAGGTTTTATATCAAATTTATCATCCATAAAACCTCCAATAACTATTATAGTAGCTCCTATTATTATACCCAGCTCTGGTTTAGACAATGGACCAGTCTTCAAAATTATAGTTGCAACAAAAGAGAAATATATTGCTAAGCCACCTAAAAGTGGTATTGGTTTTTTATGAATCCTTCTATTATCCTTTGGAACATCTATTACGTTAATTTTAATTGCAATTTTTTTAACTACTGGTGTAAGTATAATAGAAATTATTATTGAAACTATTGCTAAAAAATATAATCTACCCATCAGTAACCTTCCTTAATTGATATTAGATTTCAATTTATAAACCTAATATTTAGTCCACACTTATATTTATTAATAGTTTAATAAGATGCATCTCCTTCTAGTGAATCATCATTTTCAATCCATTCTTCAACATAAATTATTCTATATTCCAGTTTTGTATCACGAATGATAACTTTTTCAATTCCTGAATTAATTATAAACCTTTTACACAAAGAACATGGAGATGCATTTTTTACATATTCCCCTGTCTTTTGCTCTTTTCCCACAAGATACATAGTTGAACCTATCATATCTTGTCTTCTTGCTGATATGATAGCATTCTGCTCTGCAAATATATACCTTTTCAACATGTAACACAATATAATCTACTATAATCAACCGTTAACAAAAAAGTAATTGTTACATTTGTCAAAAAGCTATTACAAAGATTACCTAATGTCACCATCCTACTTAGTTAATATCCTTTTCTCCCATCAAGTGACTCATCCTTATCAATCCATTCTTGAACTTCTATTACTCTGTACAATTCTTTTGTATCCCGAATTACTACTTCTTTTATACCTGAATTTATAATTAATCTCTTACACATTGCACAGGGACTTGCATCCTTTACTATCTCCTTAGTCTTAAAATCTCTTCCAACTAAATATAACGTTGATCCAAGCATATCTCTTCTTGATGCACTTATTATAGCGTTTGCTTCAGAATGAACTGATCTACACAATTCATAATGTGTCCCTCTAGGAACATTTAACTTTTCCCTTAAACAAACATTTATATCACAACAATTTTGCCTCCCTCTAGGAGCACCTGTATATCCACTAGATATTATTTCATCATTTTTCACAATAATTGCTCCATAGTTTCTTCTTAAACATGTACCTCTTTCAAGAACAGTTTCTGCTATGTCTAAATAATAATTATTTTTATCTCTTCTTTCCATATTTAATCTCCTTAGTTTAACCTTCATATATTACTGCAATCAAAAATTATTTTAAGATATAATATTAATTATATAAAATAATCTAATTTCATCCTTGTAGATAATTAAACTTCATATCGCTACTTACAAATTACGTTAACATTGTACACGTTTCTCCTTATTTATTATAACATTTGTGGTTATTTTATAAAGTGATAATTTAAATTTATATATAAAAATTCTATTAAAACTTATAGTGCTATTGTTTCTAATATAAAATTTATAAATTACCTTCTACAATAAAATAGTTTTTAGTTTCAGAGCAAAAATTCATACTCTATATGTCTCCCAAACAGTCGAAGTCGGTTAAAAATTTAGTAACATTTCAAATACAGACTTTATTATAATTTTAAGCTAAGATTTATTTAAATAACAACATATAATAACTTCTCTTAATTTCTAGGGTAAACCTATTGATATAGTATTTAGAAATGCTAATATTAAAATAAACATCTATTTAAGTTTCTACTTATATGGTAAGGAGGAGTACTATATGAATTTACAACAGATACTTAGCACACCTGCAACTATAGCAGCATTAATTACTGGTATAGTTGCTTTTATTGGGGTTATTATACAATTCTCTATCTTTTTTATAAAATATGATTTTGATAAAAAATCTAATTTTGAGCAAATGTTAAAAGATAAATTAGAAAAAATTTATTCACCTTTAACATTGTATTTAAATAAGTCCTATAACCAGAATAGGTTTATAACAGATGAATCTATTGAACTAATAAGCAAATATGGACATTTACTTTCTAAAGAACTAATAAATAACATTCTTGAAATATTAAAGAATGAACAGATTAGTAATCAAACAGTTATTAACCAAGACTTTAAAGAAGAGTGTAAAAATCTTAAGAAAAATGTTCTTATGCAACTAAATCGAGAATTTATAGAACTTCAAGAAAAATATAATAAAAATTTTTTTCAGTATAAAATAAGATATTTAATGCCTTGGTATATCAAAGTTGGTAGTGTAACTAAGAAAGTCTGCATCTCTATTACAATAACTTTTTATATTATCTTTATAATAATTTTTCTACTATTAACTATTGTTCCTAAACATCAAACATTTAAAAATCCTTACTTAAATAGCCTATTATTAATTTCATTAATAATAGTTATTATAACTACACTCTTTAGCCTTGGTTATGCCTTTGACTCTATAATATCTAAATTGAATAAGAATAAGAAATGTTATATGACTTTCGAACGGGTTCCGGATACAGGAATTTATAAATGTTTAATATGTAAAAGAACTAAAGTAAAATTTATCAAAGGAAGCAATTTTCAACCGTGTACACAACATACATTAATAGAAAAAATCAAAAGTATTTTTAGACTATATAATTGGAGTATTGACTTAAATCACAACAATATTATAGCTTCCCCTGACCAGGATGTATTACCCAATGCTGAGTCTTCACAATCAAATGCGTAATAGGCTAGTTTCTTGTTAACTGTTAATACAGTTAAACAGTTCTACGAGTTCTCCTGCTTTAGCGTATCAGGTCCAAAATAATAAATTTTATAAATAAGACTATTAAAAAATTTAATACAAATTATTTTTTAAAGTCAAAATATTATAGTTGAATATTTTTGTAAACCACTTATAAATATAGATCTAAATGTATAAAAAGGAGGAAACTGGCGAAACGTATCGAATAATATACTTATAATAGTACCGGAGGTTGTAAAATGAGTAGATATAAATTTAGCAATAGCACTATACTTTCTGACGAGGGTGGTATGGGCATTACATGGCGGGGGATTGATGATCATCTTAAAAGGGACGTAGTTATAAAAACTATTAAAAGAGAGATGTTGAGTAAATCTCAATTCACACTTGATGAATTAAATAAGCAACTTATAGATGAGGCTATAAATCAGGCAAAAGTTACACATGAAAATATAGCTAAAGTATATGACTATTATATTAATCCTGGTGATAAGCAGGTATATTTAGTATTCGAATATATCAACGGAAAAGGCTTAGATAAGTATCCTGATCTTATAAAATGTGAATCAAAAAATTTAAATGAATTATTAAATATATTTGAACAAATATTAAAAGGTATAATATGTGCTCATAAAAATAATATAATACATAGAGATATAAAACTTAATAATATAATGTATTCAAGAAATTCTAACCACATAAAAATCATAGACTTTGGAATATCAAAAGTCAAGCAGGCAAATACTAGATCATACACTGTAAATATGTATGGATGTGCTCCATTTTATGCGCCAGAAAGATTTCATTATAAAAACTTAAAGGTAGACAATGAAGAAAAATTTGATATATATGCCTTAGGGGTAACATTTTTCTACATGCTAACTGGAGATTATCCCTATAAGGTAGATAAAGGCTATGATGCTATAACTCCTAGAGTCTCAGATTTTCGAAACGATGTTAACGAGGAGCTTGATGAATTGATTTGTGCAATGATTCAGGTTAACCCAGAAAACAGATTAGGAGATTTATCAGTGGTGTTAGAATCTGTAAAAAGACATCAAAAAATAATATTCAAAAATACAACTAATATACCTTACTTCAAAGCTGAAAATCAAATAAGAGATGCCTTACATGATTATATATCAGTCACAGATGATGAATTAAAGATTATAAACCATCCTGTTTTTCAAAGGTTAAGAAATATTAACCAGCTTGGTACTACCTATTTAGTGTATCCTGGAGCTACTCATACAAGATTTTCACATTCCCTAGGAGTA
Source organism: Clostridium sp. DJ247 (assembly GCF_014231265.1). Lineage (NCBI taxonomy): Bacteria > Bacillati > Bacillota > Clostridia > Eubacteriales > Clostridiaceae > Clostridium > Clostridium sp. DJ247. The sequence goes on from NZ_JABAIW010000010.1 coordinate 22,641, forward strand.
ATGCACCTTGCTACCAGGATATTTGATGAAATGGTGATAAAAAATAGCACTGAAATTCAATGGGATTATAAAGAGATAAAAAAACAACGACAAATGTTACGTATTGCTTCTTTATTGCATGATTGTGGACATGGTCCTTTTTCACACGTTAGTGATAATCTTTTTGCAAATGAAGTTGATAACCATGAGAAAATGGCTGGAAACTTAATTAAAAACACTAAACTATCAGAAATTATAGATAACATAGGCTCTAAAAACTGCGGGTTTAATCATAAGGAAATAGCTGGCTTAATCGAAGGTAAAAATTCTTCAAGATATAGTCTCATTAAAAGAATATTCTCTGGAAATATCATAGATGCTGATAGGATGGATTACTTACTTCGCGATTCATTGATGTTAGGTGTTAAATATGGTAAATATGACATTGAACATTTAATTAGATCAATGAATATTGATTTTTCACAAGGTGATTATACATTAGCAATTGAAAAAAAAGGTATATACGCCCTTGAAGAATTTATGCTTGCTAGACACTTTATGTTTACACAGGTATATATGCACAAAACAAGAAGAATTTACGATAGAATTCTAGAAAGATGTTTGCAATGTATGTTACCTTCAAATATACTACCTATTAGAGAAGATGAGTTTCTTCAGTGGGATGATCATCGTGTACTTGAATATATTAGAAATAACCCAAATACCTATAATGAAATGTTCTTAAATAGAGGTCATTTAAAACTAATATATGAAAAAGTTATAAATTACGAAAGAGATGATAGAATTATAATTAATGAAATCAGGAATAGAATTCGGGATAAGAGATATAAAGACACAGAAGTAATTGTTGATTATGAAATTCAGAATCCAATTACATATGTTGATGAAATGGGTAAACCAATAATAAGAATTCTAGATAAAGATAGAACAACAAAAGATGTAGGCGAACTTTCCCCTCTATTAATAAACATTAATAAACCTATTGAAATTTTGCGTATATATGGTACTATAGAAAAACAAATTGAAATATTAAGAATTATAGAAGAGGTGGTGTGATAATGCTTGAGAATTTAGTTGCATATGTAGTTCAACAGTGCAATACCATAAAAGGTAAAAAAGCCTTTCAAAAGATATTTTACTTTTTAACTGAACAAGGAATTCCAACAGGTCTAGATTACACTTTGTATCATTATGGACCATATTCAGCCACACTAGACCATAAAATTAGATTTATAGAAGAACATGGAGCCATTAAGGTCTTAAAGATAGGCAATAGATATGATATTACTATTGGGGAAATGACTAACCAATTAGCAAATGATAAGTATATAAATGAATATAAGAAAAAAATAGATGCAATTCTCGATATTCTTCCATTAGATAACCCCCTAAAATTAGAATTATTATCAACTACTCATTATGCAGTTTTATTACAAAAGGAAATTTATGATTCTAACGATGTTAATTTAATCGTTGAAGAGGTGAAGTCTATAAAGAATGATAAATTCTCCGTTAAGGAAATTTATGATGCGTATAATTATTTGAAAAAATATAAATTATTGTCATAGTATTAGTTTTGTTAGTATGTGCAATAATGTTAAAACTTGCTTAAGATAACCTTATTATAGGTTTGAGATTTTATTTAAATAATATTGTTTTAGCTGAAACTTAGGATAATCTCAAAAACATCCTTTTTATGACATACTATGATGTTCTAAAAAGGATGTTTAAATATTTCGTCTTAATTAAGAAATGATTTATTCAGACACATCATTAATAATCCTAATGCTATTTCATACAATTGATAATTATATCGTTTCTATTTTTTATCTTTTATTTAGGGTCAATATTAATAACAATTATATGAATAATGGGAAGTTGCACTAGACTTTCTTAATCGCATTATTTGTAGATGGTTTACGTCATAGCTTATGAAGAAAGTCTATCTATCATAAATTTATAATAGCTAAACATAATGTTTGTATTTCGACTTAATTAAAATAAAAATACCGTAAAATTCATTTCTGAATAATACGGTATTTTCTTGATATTTATTATTCGAACTTATCATAACTACAATTATAGTGAAGTGGATTATCAATATCTTCATTATAGAATGGTACCTCGTTAGGATCATAGGAATTTAATACAGAAAAATATCCACAATTTACTCCAAACTTATTTTTTATTACACTAGCTAATTCTTTTACCATTTTTTCTTTTTGTCTTAAACTTCTTTCATTATAAAAGGATTCAGGGTAATATAGGTACTTTCCATCTTTATTTACAATTATTCTGTCTTCATTTATTAAGGCACGAGTAAAATCATGAAATGTATCGTATATCCAAAGCCAACAACAACCATACTCTCCAAATTCAATTTTACCAGAAGAATTTTCAATTTGTTCTTCAATTTCTTCTAATGAATTTACAAATTGTAAATCTCTAGTTTTATCTACCATAAAATATTTGTCCAAATTTATTATAGATTCATTTATAAGTTGATTTTCATTTGCCGGGTCTCGAAAAGCAACAATATTATTTATTAACTCGTTACATATTATATATTTAAATGTCCCTTTATTTACAATATTTCTATCTACGAGACTAAGTACATCATGAACTATCAATGGTATTTCGGATTTTTTACTAATAACTATGCCTATTTGGGAAATTGAGGAGTTATTTATTTGAAATCCTGGAATTTCTGAAACTTCACTAACTACTCCAAATTCATTTAAAGAATTTATAAAATCAGTTATATCATCATAATGTGGTAGCCTCCATTCTCTTTCATGTGTCCAATCAATCGGATACTTTCCTATAGGATTATATGTAACATAACGATATTGCTCTTTTAAAGGTAAATATTTTGGATCAATTATACGCTCTCCACCATTCATACATACAGGTAAAATAGCATCAGGTTGACTTAATCCATATATGACATTTCGTGCTCCAAGATTATATATTTCGTCTTTCCTAAATATTAATGCATACGTACTAATTTTTTCTCCTTTTTTAGCTCTATTTATTGATGCTTCTATAAAAGCTGCTAATGGCATTTCAGTAAAGCAGGTTGCTGGATATGGCCCATAGATGGTGCGACAACCTTTTCTATAGGACCATGTTGCCCATAATCTACAATGCCTAATTGCGCACCTTAAAAGAAATATTGCTGGATAGTTCTCACCTTCATTAATATTTCCAAATCCCCAATGCTCTGGAAGTGCAGGTGCTGAATCGTCTAATGTGTTTAATGGTCTAAAAAAATGTATTAGTTTATCAGATAAATCATATCTATAATTATTCTTCATTTCCTTCTCCTAAAAATTATAATAATGTTGTAATATGGTAATTATAACATATGCAAAACACAATGCAGATACAATTTTTCACCAAAATAATAAATATTTTATATACCGTATTATTCAGTTTTCAAAGAACAGTATTCATTACGTCATATCTACACAGTCCGTAATAAAATAAGCGTGCTCTCTTTTCTAAGTTGAACAATATTTCCAAAAAGCATAATAATTAAATATATATTTTACACTTACTGGAACACATATAACAGTAAAAAGAAAGCCTGCGTCAAGAATCAACACAGACTATCAATATAATATTCTTAAAGATATTTCTCCACATAGTGACCACATCAACTACCCATTATTAGCCTAATTAATATATGAACAATGAAAATTTAAAATAGAAGCTTATACTAAATCAATAATCAACGAAATAGAATCATCTAATTTCTTATAAATACTAAAAATTTGAATATTACCTTAACACCTAACGTTTATTTTAAATCTTGAACTATAGCTAAATTCTAGTTCTATCATTAACTATTGGCATAGTAATCAAAAAATCTATAACTTTATTAAAAAATATGTACCAGTTTATTGATATTTCATATATATTATTATAATTAAATTTATGAATTGTCATTTCTTTAGTTTCTTTTGTTTGCATTAATCTGTTATTAAAATGAATCGGTGTTTCAATCAATGCCTCAGAATTAAATTTATAATACAATCCCAAGTCATTATAATGAATAATTAAATCCCTTGGCTCAACTGCAACCTTTATCCATTTACAATATTCTTCACTTATAAATGAAAGTAAAGCATCATCAGTTTCATCTGTAGTTACAAAACTCATAAAACCTTTAGATTTACCTTCGTCATTAATTCTGCCAAAAGTTGTGTATGAAGAAATACCTTTGTAATAATACGAAAATACCGACACCATTCTATCTAGTGCTATTTTTATTGCTACTAACAATGCTTGAATTTCAATTTGATATGTATTTCGTCTTAAATAACTTGATACCCACTCTTCCTCTGGTATACTGAATTTTTTATCATTCCATAATGCATCAAGCAAAAATGCATCGATATAATTATTATAATGATATGCAGGAGCCAAGTATGCAGGGGACATACAATTTATTATTGTCACCAAATCTAAGTAGGGATGATCCGAACCATTTGAAAGACCCAATAAAATGTATCTTTCAAAGAATTTCTCTTTATATTGAATCAAGTTATCACTTAGTTCTTCCAGGTCAAATTTAGAATTTTTTAGTTTTTCAATAAATGTATTCTTTCGCATTTTATAGTCCTTTCGTAGTTTAAGTAATTAATTTTTATGCATTTTATTATTTACTAATAATATTAATATACTTTTATGTGCTCACATTAACTACTATTATTTAAGTTTTAACACCATATATGCTCCTCTATTTACTTCTTTAATTTCGCCTTCTAATTTTTCGTATATAAATTTTTTAGTATCCTCGAGTTGCTTTTTTGCATCTGTACTTCCATGTGAATAGTTTTTTGCCTCAACTAATACACATAATCCTTCAGATGAATTTTTATTAGGGAAATATATTAATCCATCTATTTCATCTACTGGTTTTCCATTGTTATTTTTAGGAACAATTTTAACATCGCCAACAAAGCAAATAATTAGTCCAGAATAGTCAATACTACGCAGCACATTTGATGTAGTTATTATTTCATGCTTTTTATCTTTATCAATACTATCCAAGTTACAGGTAGCCTTATCTATTTTATCAGCTATGTTTTTTGCCCCTTTACCGATAAATACAGATTTCATAAAATTTAACTGTCTTAATGGTGTAATATTATAATAATTTTCATCAAATGAAAAAACTGATTTCAAAATATATTCAACTAAACTTCGTTTCACATTTTCATTCGTATGAACATCTGTACAATTAGCAATATCTCTAATTATTTTCTGTGCTATCGCAACCACATTATCTTTTTTTCCTTTGTTAATAGCATAAGCAATATGAATCTCTCTAAATTTAGAACTGCACTGTACAGCTACATGACAACTTTCAACTCCCAATTTTTCTTGTTTCCTTTTTTCTATTTGGTAAATATCCTCTTTAATATTTTCTAGTATAGGATATGTAACTACGATTTCCGTTGATTCAATCCAGTTGTTTTCTATCTTTTGAGTCATAGGATCTTTACAAAAGGAATAACCATTGCATTCAACCTTAATACTAGGTTTAAAACAGTTAACTAAATCATCTATCTTTCTAAGGTCTACAATATTAATTGACTTTTCAATATCTTTTGCTATACAAGCAGAGTTCAATAAACTCTTAGCAGAATTATAAATTTGAGTATTTATAATACTATCTAATTGCTCTAACATTTTGTTTAATGCTGACTGATCATCTAAAACATCATCAATAAAGTTAGCAGAATTCATTATAATATTTGAAGTATTCATACTTATTGAAACAGGAGTATAATTCATATCTAATGATAAATACGCAAGCCTTCTAATCGCAGAAAATAACTTCCACAATCTTCCAAAACTTTCTGATGTACAATTTTCTTTATCTAAATATTTTATTAAAATATTTGAGCATAATATAGATAACTCTAAATTTTTTTTTGAATATCCTTTATATCTCTCTAGCAAAAATAGTGCTATGAAATAATGCACTTTAAAATAATTCTTTTGATTTATCATATCTTCAAATAATTTTTGTGATTCCTTTGGCAATCCTCGTCTAAATGCCTTATAAAAATTATAACAATCTTTATCTTTAGATTTTCCTTTGTTTAAAAAGTGTAAAATTACTTTAGATGACGTAAAAGTGTCTTCTTGATGCCCTATATTGCTTATAATTGAAAGTACTTGTAATATTTCGGCTCCCGTTGGCTCTTTTCCCGATAATTCTCCAAATCCAGACAAACTACTTCCTAGACTTATGTCATATTTTATTTCTGTTTGATTTTTTGCTATCTTTATATTACTAATTAGCATCAATTGCATAAATACATACTCATATCTCGTATGATGTGCACCAGGAAATATGTATTTGATAGTTCCTAATTGACTTATATTCCTCAACCTTGTTATATGAGAATAGTTATCTAGTAAATCATATACTTGCTCTGTAATAGGAAATAGATAGCAACTAACATTGCCATAACTAGGTAAATTGTAGCTTATGACCCTTGATTTCTTTTTTTTATCTGACAAAATATTCACCACACATAATAATATTCTTTAAATGTTCAAGTTCAAATTATAGATATAATATACTTATTACTTTATATTAGGATAAATTCTACAAGTTAACTTAAATTCCTTCATATGTATTATAAATTTACTACTATAATATAACAAAAAATTTATAAAGATAGCAACCGTCACTACCTTTATAAATATTTAGCGTATTATGAATCATAACTTTAACATTACAACGTAAATTAAAAATGTTAAATTATTAGTTATGTTTATAATTTTTTATAATGTCTTAACAAGCCAATAGCAACTGATAACCTTTAACATTAGTATGTGGTCCCACATACGATATAACTTGCATTTTAATCATAAGAACAAATATACGATAACAATTAAATCTTTTTCACTTAAAATATTAATATGATAAGTGGAAACTATCGGAATATCAGTTAAGGACTTTGTATAATAATTACTTATTGAGTTCTCTATATAGGATATAAACATAAAACAAAAAACATCTTGATATAGCCCTTCTCTGAAATTTTAAAAGGATTAGTATAAATTTATAGTTTGTGCTTTTATATTACAATTACTTTCAATTTCATGATATATCATAATGATAATATTTTTTTCAGGATTAATTTCAGTTTTTGTAATAGTATACTTTATTCATTGTTTTTATTTAATAGATCAATTTGTCCTTTTTGCATTACATTTTCGCTTTCAAGTTTTACTATCTCCATTGCATATTTTTCAAGCATTATTTTTAATTCCTTGGCATCACTAATTGCCTTTTCCGATTTTTTATCTTTTTCTATAATGACTCTTGTAAGTGACTTAATTGTAGTTTCATATTTTTCACTAATATTTTTTGCTATTAATTTAACCTCATCCCGTGAAAATATATCTTTTTCAGGATAAAACTCTATGTCTTCTTCATTGGGACATACTTGAGTCTTCGCTATAGCTATTAATGCTACTCTCTTATATTCATCAGTTGTATATATAGTTTTAGGAGCTACTCCAGCCCTTTTAGCTATTTGGGGTATAGATATTGATTTTGGTACAGGTTTATTATTTTTTATGCATTTATTAAACTCTCTTTTCCATTGATATACAAGCTTATTACAAGCTACCTGAATTTTTTTGACAGTTTCATCTTTCATCTTACAATCATCCTTTTTATAAAATTATTAGCTTCTCTTATAATTTCTTCGCCTACTAGAATAAGATTCTTAGTATCAATATCTATAGAGTTTAAATTTTCAATTATTCCATCCAATATATTCTTGAAAAGAACAACATCTTTTAAAATAGGATATTGCTTACTTAATTCATGTTCTAATAACCTAATATTTGCATAGTAGTCATCTATTATTTCATCTTTTCGACTAACATCTGATTTAAACAAAGGACATGTGTAATGACTTATAAATCGCTTAGGACATTTTACAGTTTCATCTGTATTACACCATCCACTACCACACCATCTATTATGGTAGTTACTAAGACGAATTTTATATTTCCCATTAAATTCATTAACGTTATTCGATTTTTTTTCTTGTCGTGCTAATGAAACTGCTTTTTTTCGCCTTATGATTCCACTAAAAAATCTTAATTTTTCTTCATTAGTTAATCTAGAATAGATAACTAGAGTATCCAGACAAGAATGTCCGAGTAAAATAGCTACATCTTCATAATCATAATTTTCATCATTTAATTTTCTATGGGCAAATGTATGCCTAAAGCAATGATTTGTATACTTTTTAATTCCAGCTAATTTACAAGCTTTTTCTATAATTTGATTACCTCTTTTTTTACTAATATGCTGTAGCCCCCTTCCATTACTTTTAACTTCTACCATGATCCATAATTTTGCTTCTCCTGTTTCAAAATGTGGTACTCTGCCATATTTTGACCTTAAATCAATTAACCCTTCTAATACTTTTATAACATCTAAATCCTCCACTAATATAACATAAGGCTCTTTCCTTTGTTTAAAAGGTGGCACTATAATTGTTACTGCTCTATCAGTTATCTTTACTATACACCCTACTGTTAGAAGTAACGCTTCACCTACCCTAAGTCCTGTATAGTATAAAAGACGAATAAACAATCTTTCAAATTTTGATAACTTATCTTCAATCATAAATATTTTTTTTACATCCTTCTCCGGTATAACTTTATCATCTGGTATTTTAGAAAACTTATCACTAGTTACATTTAATAAATATGACACAGGATTACTTCTTAAATTTTCATAATATCCTATTTTTATCGCTAATTTAAAATACCCTCTAAGATTATTTATTAACTGATTTTTACTTTTATTTTCTTTCCCATAAGATTTTTCATCAACATATTTTTTTACTGAAACTGTCTCAGTATAATTTAATGAATATTCTAAACAATAATTATAGTATTTGATAAAGCTGTTTATTTTTCCGTATACTAAAAGATTATGTGATTCTTGCAAGTGCCTGTTCTTATATACTTCTATAATTTCATTTTTTACTAAGTCATCCTTTAACAGTGACATAGAATATTTTAGCCTATTTTCTATGTTATCTGGCTCAAATAATGTTTTATAATTTATCTTACGTTTTGGAGGATCCTCTAACGGATTTATAATACTTTTCCTACATTCATGACCTAGAAATGCAGCTCTCCACCAATTGATTATTTCAGAAAACTTACAGTTAAAAATATCCCCTATAGATATCTCATTTAAATTACACTCTTTATTTTTCACCCAACTATTATAGCTTTTCGATAAAATTCTGATAACTTCCTTTATATTACTCTTATCAATATCCCAAATTGAAGATTTCTTAAAAGTTAATAACAACCATACGCTAAATAAATCAACGTTATACGATCTATCTGGATTTTTTTCGCTTTTATAAGTTCTATTTGTTAAAATATGTAGATACTCATGAATTTCATTGATTTTATAATTAATAGCAAAATAGCTTATTACTCCTTTACAAAATTGTATAAAGCAATAATTTGAACGCTTATCTTTATAATTTGAATAATCCCTTATTACCTTTCTTAACTCATCCTTATTACCATTTAAATCTAAATAATAACTGCATAAAAAACCTTGTATAAAAAAATTTGGAAAGTAGAATGTATTTCTACTACTAATAATATTTTTACTTATAATCCCACTTAACCAGTTTGGTATATCGTTTATACTAAAATTTTTGCATTTATTAATATCAATAGATACTATATCTCTTTTTAACAAATAATTAGAAAAGAAAATATTATTTTGATTCATATACATTAATACTAATAACATGCTATCGGCCTCTTGTTCATGTCCATTATTATACAAGTCATTGTATATTTTTTTTACATCTGATTTACTAAAAATCCTTTTCATTTCAACCCCACTATTCTCGATATTTCTTCTTTTTCTGCTTTACTTAACATAAGTTCAACTTCATCTGGGAATGCTTCAACTTTAGTCAACATTTTTTCATATAGCCTAGACAAATATAAAAAATAAATAGCTTTGTTATTTGAATCATATTTCTCATTTGACCACATTTCAAAATACATAATCATTGATTTATTTAGTTCTTCTCTAAATGTAAAATTTGATTTAAAGTTATTATTGAGACAATCAATACAATCTATATTGACACACTCGTCTTGAAACTCATCAGTACAGCAAAATCCACCTCTTTTCCTATACCTAATATTTATTTCATGTAGCTTATTTAAGTCTTTTCCAGGAATTATTATGTCTATATTTTCTTCGTTAACGGTAATAGCTATATCATCCTCCATAAGCTTTTCTTCATATATGATATCTTGGCTATCCTTTTCGAACTGGTCATAATATTGAGTCATCGAAGCAGTCACATGCCCCATTAGATCCATTGCTACATGTATAGGACATCCGCATCTCATCAAATTAGTTAAAAATGTATGCCTAAATTGATGAGCCGTTATTTTATATGCACTACCATCATCATCACATATATTTAGTTTTTCAATTATATGTCCTACTTTTGAGTCCATACTTATATAAGGTAATCCAAACTTATTAAGAATGAAGTAATTTCTCCTGCCCAATTCCGGGTAAGATTTATGCAATATCGCACCAATATCTTTAAATCTGTTAATTCTATCTTGCTTAATGATTTGAAAGGCTTCATATGTTTCTTTGCTAATAAGGACTATTCTTTCGCGCCCCTTTATTTTGGGACTGATAACTTTTATCCATCCTATACCATCTTCTAAATCTTTTACATCTTCCATTAGCAATTCTTTAGCATCTTTATGTATATCCTCTAAACTAATCAACGAAAGCTCATTTAACCTTATACCAGTTTCTAAATAAATGGTAATTATAGCCTTTTCTGCCTTATCCAAAATAGATAACTTATTTTTAATTCTGCTTACTATATATTCTGGAATTGCTTGTCTTCTAACTGCCTTTCTTTCATGTCTATCATCAAATATATTTGGTAAAAATATATCACGATTTATGGGGTGTACACTATAATTGTTATCAATTAAGAAGTTTAGAAAATGATTAATCCTGCCAATGCAGTTATATGCCCAGTTTCTTGATGAAATTAGTTTAATATCTATATCCATTTGCAGTTTTTCTTTATATGTATCAGCAATAAAAGAATTATAATGACAAATAGATAATTTTCTATAGTTTTTATCTATATATTTTGCAAAGTGTATCAAATGTGGAGGAAATTTTTTTACACTTCTTTTAGATGCCCTTGTGTTATCCATATACCAAAACATTGCATTCTTTAATTCTAAATTACATATATCTGTGAAATAATCATCCCTGCCAACTAACTTTTTTTCAGTATAGACGGCATTTTCTTTTAATATTCCTTTCAAAAACAGTTTGTTTTCCAAATTAAAAATCATATCAACATGGCTACTTATTGTTGATTTATCTGTATTTAGAAATTTCTTATATTCTCTTATCATGTCGTTATTTAAATCTTCTATTTTTACTATTTTATTTTTAAACATTACAATAACTAGCATATCAAATCTTATATCTTTATAGTCATCTCTTATTATATTGAAATTCATTATTCTTTTCATAAAATCGAATAGCACAGTACTATCACTTGCTAGATATTCAATATGCACGTATGATAATTCAATCTCACCTAAGATATATAAATAAAATAATGTTACTTTTATTAGAGTGTTTATATAGGGGTATCTGTATAATACTTTTCCCCTTTTAGCATCTAAGTAATTCCACACTTTACTGTATAAGGAAGTATTATCAATTTTTTTGTGTTTATAACTACTAAAATATTCAATTATATTAGGAAGAGACCATCGATAAATATTTTTATATGAAATATAATTATACTTTTCTCTAATATTACTTGTAATTATACTTTTAACACTACAGTAATCTTGTTCCTTCAATTGATTTTGTCTGTTCTCTAGGTTACCTTTAGTCATTTTTCATCCTTCCTTTTAAAACTTGCAAAACTTCTTCTTATAATCTAAAATATACTTTGTTCTTTTCTCTGCTTCATCCATAGTTATAATCCCCTGAACAACTAATTCCTTCAAAAATCTTATTGATGGATTATAATAGTATTTTATTGTTGTTGATATATCAGAATGTCCTAATAACTTCTGCACTTCTTCTAAAGGCCTTCCTAATCCAATATTAGTCGTACTAAAATGGTGTCTAAAGCTATGAAATCCAATATTTCTATTGGTTATTTTCTTCTGAAGATTATTTTTTATTATTCTATTATAAATATCCGTATAACTTAATGGCCCTGGATTCCCCTGTAGTTTTATAAATAAAAACTTTCTTGGGTTTAATAATTTATTGGGTCTTAATACTTCATGTACATATTCATTATAAGAATCATGCATTATCTCAACTAAATTATTAAAATATAAAACCCCTCTAATCTCCAAATTTCTTTGACTGTCATACTTTATGTTTACCCATTCCGGATCATCTTCTCTCTTAGTTATCGTAACTATTCTTTGGGACCACTTTATATCACTGATTCTTCTACCTAAAGCTTCAGATATTCTCATTCCTAGAAATAACATGCATATTAGTAGTCTTTCCTGAGAATTTTTTAATAAGCTCATTATTGACTGTATTTCTTGAGGTGTAAAAGGATCTTTCTCATTTATATTACCCCCATTTAAAAACTGTTCTACATCAAAATCATTTTTTTTTGATTTTATGGTATCAATAATTTTCTTCTTACAATGGGTATACGCTAACATATCAACATTACCCTTTCCCTTACCACTTCTTGTTTCCAATGGACACGGATTTGAATTTATGCACCCTGATTTTAATAAATAGCTATAAAATTGTCTTACAACACTTATTTGTTTGTTTATAGCTTCTTTTTTCTTCATCTTAGGATCTATTTCTATTAAATTACTAAATTCTTTTAATAATTTATACTTATTTGTCCTTCTATCAGGCTCACTTTCCAAGAAGTTTACATAAGTTATTATATGATTCTCATAAATATTTAAATAATGTACGTTACACATACTTAGCCATTCAAAATATTTAATGAGCCCATAAGTATAATCTCTTAGTCTATTTGTTGAAGTTGTTATTTTACTTTGCAAAAAATTATTAATTGGAGTAAATGGTAATCCATAGTTATCCTTATCAATAACTATAAACTTTGTTTTTCTTTGTAACTCGTCTAATATCTTTAATACTTCTAGTTTCATTTTGTACTATACCTCCTTATTTACAACTCATATTACAGTTTGATATTTATTTGTACTTTTATATCTTATATAAGAAAAAACTTACGAATAAACATACTTACTACCACTATCAGCTGAAAGTAATAGATTGTACGCTATTAAAATACTTAAAGTTTCCTTACCGAAAATAAGTTCATTTAAATACCTTTTAGAAGCAATCACCATTGATAACCTAAAGACTGTCAGAAAAATAGATCTATTCTGCCATTACAGAACTTATATTCCGAATAAATATTCATTATATATAAAATTACTACAGTACAAGTAATATTTAAGATAGTGTTCAATTGTAACAAGTTCAGCGAAATATGAGAAAAACACTTACAACTAATAACTATTTAGTCACTGGTCATTTTAAATTTAGAAATAAAAAAATCCCTAGGGGTAATAAAAAATTTATAACTCCTAAGGATTTACTTCCTACAATTATTAATTTATATCCTCCACTATTTAAATCCATTTAAATAGCTCTTTTACACTTATATAAAACACTTTTATTATAACACTTATATTAGCATAACGCAATAAAATATAAACTTTCTGTTATTATAAAAAGTTCCATGCAAAACTTTTTATAGTTTCTATATAAATAACATATTATTTTTGTAAAAAGCTTGTTGATATTGAATATTATACGATGCACCGCAAGGTGAAAAAGATGTTAGAAATTAATAAGGTACTCACCATAAATTGCTTGAATGGATTAAAACTATTAAAAGATAACCCAGTGAATTGCTGTATGGCCAAAGGTTAAATATTTTCTAATGACAGGAGTACCTTTTGGTTTAAAAGTACTGAGTGGACATGATACCTTGACTGGAACCAGCAATTGAAATGTTTATAGTTCACATGATTCTGATTTTCAGAGAGGTAAAGATGCCAATTATATTCTGGTCACTCTTAATGTAAAAAATACCAAACTTTATTTTAAAGCTACAAATATATATGTCTAAGTTTATTTAACATAGGAATGAAAAAAGAAATCTTCAAAGATGATTTCTTTGCACGTATATCACCATTGAGTTAAGACATATTAATTTTAAATAAATATAATTTTCACCTATAAGGTGATTTATTATTAAACAAATTATGTCCGTCAAATAAACAAAACTCTTAACATTGTTAAAAGGGGTACATTACAACGAAAACTGCCTTAACACTGTAAATCCGTGTCTTGTTGCTGGTACCCTATTAGAAAATATTATTAGGATATCTATGCAAGTTATTACAACTCCAGCTAAGCTAAATCTAAATATTTTTTTATTACACTCTTTAATTCAACTACCGGTATAATTTTTTGTGTACCATATTTTAAAATCCATTCTTCATCTTCCTGTGTTAAATTTAGCACATTGCCATCACTTAACTTTTTCTTCTCATTGATTTCTAAATCAACTACCCAACATATTACGTAATCAAAAGTTTCATAAGGGTGTTCATGCTTAAATAAATTGCTTAGTTTGTATTCAATTTCAACTAATACTTTTTCATTATTATAATTTAAACATACCATATCTGTTGCAGCTTGATGTGAGTAATGGCCTATTTTATTTATATATTTTATTAGATTTTTTGTTTTTTCATGAGCCATTATTATGGCAAATAATAAAGCAACTTGTGCTTCATTGTCTGGTATTTTGGTAATTGGAATTTCACTTACAGATAAATCATCAATTTTATCAAATGATTCTAACCTTTCAACCATTTTTCTTTGCTTTTCTTTTATACAATATTCAACTTCTTCAATTTTTCTTAATTTAAAATACCCTTCACTAGCTAACGGCATTATATCTTCATTAATAATTTTTTTCACTTCACTAAAAATCCATTTAACTTTAGAGTCATCTTGATTTGATAAATTATTTCTGTCAGCGGTTAGCTCAAAGGCTTGTGAATTAATCAATAGATGATAGTGATGATAACTTGGATCTGTTATTAAATTTGTTTTTTTAGTAAAAGGTATAAAATCTTTAGATAAATATACACCGAATCTTGATTTTAAAGTTTCCCCTTGCTTTAACTTAACAATTTTCTTTCTACAATTTACTCCTGATACAGTTCCATACATTTGAAAAGATACATACTCACCATTAATATTAGTAGCTTTATGATATGGTCCAAAATGTCTACAATAATTAACAGACCTCTTATATATTGATTCTCTAAAATCTGCTTTTGGATTCTCTTGTGGAGGATAAAACTGATGTACCCCAGCTACTTCTTCTTTAAGGTTTAAAATTTTGTCCTCTATAAAAATTCTTGGTGCAACTTGCATATTGTTTATATATTTATGTAATTCTGCATAATTTGCAAAGTACGTTTTAAAACTTCCAGCAGCAGTAAACCACAGTACATAATCTTTAATTGCTTCAAAATTAAAATATCTTTCTGGATTATCAATTATGTACCCTTCTATTAAAATCGTGGTCCCCATTTTGCCAGGTTGAGCTTTTATATTATCAACTTCATACTCCGGTAAACAGTTGTTGCATAAGTATTCCCACGGTTTATTCATAAGTACTTTATATGCCTTGTTATCTCTTGTCTGAGTAAGTACGGTTATATTTTCACTTTTAAAATATATTTTAGTACCTAACCCTTTTTCCCCTATTCCTACTATGTTTTTATTTGAATCACCTAAATTAAAAAATCTATGAATATCCTCCAAGTCCATACCCTTACCATCATCTTGTATTTCTATAACAAAGTTATCACAAATATTTCTATATACAATAATTGAAATTATTTTAGCTTCAGCATCATGTGAATTACTAATAGCTTCTCTCAAAAGTTCTAATGGATTAACAATATTTTGAGCAATTTCTTTAAAAATAGATACATCTTTTACTGAAGGTTTATATATTTTCATCTATTCCACCAACTTTCAAATATTTTTCAATAAAATAACATAATGTGTTATAACCACACATTATATTATTTTCTTTCCTATAAAATCAATACATAATATTTAAAAATCGAGGTTGGTTAAATTGCATAATAGAAATATTATTGGAAAAAAAATTAGTTTAATACGAAAGCGAAAGGGAATAACTCAAGAGCAGCTAGCTGCAAGATTAAACGTTCAAGGAATTAATATAGATAGACCTATGATATCTAAAATCGAGAATAGGACTAGAGAAATATTAGATTACGAAATTAAAGGAATTGCAAATGCACTTGGAGTACATGTAGGCGATTTGTTTGAGTAGTAAAGGCTATTAACCTATAAGAACATTATATAGTTAAATTTGATGATAGTACAATAAGGTTTAAATAAAAACTCATTATTTTTTCTTATTATCGCTTTATATAAATCTTTTATCTACTGATATGGTAGTCAATTAATCATTTCATATTACTTCTTTAGATATAACATATAAATCTCTAGAGAAACTGTTAAATGCCTTTTATATCTTATACCCATATACAATTACGTAATCTTGTTTAATTCATTATATATCTTCAACAAGATTTTTTACCTTAAGTAATTCCCCCCCTTAATATATGTTTATCTTTACCTTTCAACCACTTTGCTTACCTAAACACTTTTATTGCCAAAACGTGTAATTACATTCATCATATATACACAATATATATTTTTCTGCATGAACGGATCTACATAACTCATATCTAGTTCCCCTTGGTATATTTAATTCCTCTCTCCGACAATATCCTAAATCACAACAATTTTTTCTTCCTCGAGGCGATCCAGTATATCCCGTAGCTATAATTTCATCGTTTTTTACGATTATAGAAGCAAAATTTCTTCTAATGCAAGTTCCTCTTTCTAAAACTGTTTCACATATATCTAGATAATAGTTATTTTTGTCAATTCTTAACATAACTTCCTCCAACAAATAATACTTAAATTTTTTGTTTTTCCATAAGCAACCGCCATTAATTTCCACTTAAGTTTCACTTTATCTACAAGTTTATACTTATTTATTCCCTTTTTTATTCTATACTAAAAACTATTTAAATGAAAGTACTGATTACCTATTACAATTATAAAATTTAGCATGAAACCTTTATATGTATGTAAAATAAGCGGTAAACTATGTTCACCGCTTATTTTACATACATATATTATTTAGTTCCGTATAATCTATCTCCCGCATCGCCTAATCCAGGTACTATATATCCTTTTTCATTTAATTTTTCATCTATAGATCCAACATATACATCTATATCTGGGTGAGTATCTACAACAGTTTTTATTCCTTCTGGTGCAGCTATAAGACACATCAATCTTATATTTTTAGCACCTTTTTGTTTAAGAAGAGTTATAGCATCTGTTGCTGATCCACCAGTTGCAAGCATGGGATCTGTTACAATAACTTCCCTTTCACCTATATCTTGAGGAAGCTTACAGAAATATTCAACAGGTTTTAGTGTTGTTTCATCTCTATATAATCCTATATGACCAACTTTTGCTGCTGGAATAAGTTTTACTACTCCTCCTACCATTCCTAGTCCTGCTCTTAATATTGGAACTACTGCAACTTTTTTACCTGATAGCATTTTACATCTAGTTTTGCATATAGGTGTTTCTATTTCAATTTCTTCAAGTTGAAAATCACGAGTTACTTCATAAGCCATAAGCATAGCAACTTCTTCAACAAGTTCTCTAAAATCTTTAGATCCAGTGTTTTTATCTCTTATTAAGGCTAATTTATGTAATATCAGCGGATGTGATATTTGTGTTACTTTATTCATTATAATGTTCCTCCAACTAACCTATGTTATTTACTATATTTCTTTTCAATTTCAGTTATCTTATCAATTCTTTTCTGATGTCTATCGCCTTCAAATTTGGCATTTAAGAAGGTATCTACTATATCTAGCGCAAGTCCTGCTCCTACAATCCTCTGCCCTAAAGCTAGTATATTTGCATTATTATGCTCCCTGCAAGCGTGAGCACTAAAAGTGTCACTACATAGTGCAGTTCTTACACCTGGAATCTTATTAGCAGCTATACTTATACCTATTCCAGTTCCGCAAACTAAAATTCCAAAATCATAGTTTTTATTTACTACCTGTTCTGATACAGCCAAAGCATATTCAGGATAGTCACAAGAAGCCTCCGTATATGTTCCAAAGTCCTTAATTTCTATTCCCTTAGCTTCTAAATGTTTTATTATTTCCTTTTTTAATGGTAAACCAGCATGATCGCTTCCTAAAGCTATTTTCATAAAAACACCTCCAAAATATTAAGTACTGTAAAATATGCTACATAACCAATTATTTATGTAAAGTTTTAAGTTATAACAATATAAACAGAATTCTAAGCTTCAAGCAAAATTTTTATTCCATCTTTTTAAAAGTGGCTAATCAGAGACGTAACCGCTCTTTACTCACACTTTTAAAAAGATGGGAGTATTATGGCTGGTAGCCCAATGGATAAATCCGCAAAAAAAGAAGATGCTGAGATTAAATAATACCTACATCTTCTTCAATTTGTCTAATAATGATGAAATACTCTGCTTTAATTGATTATAAGTATGTCTATATATTTCTACATCTCCACCAAATGGATCAACTATATCACTATTAACAGATATATACTCATTTAATGTATAAGTCTTATGCTTAAATTCCGGAAATGTATTAATTATTACATCTCTTATACGTGCAGTCATAGTTAAAATAAGACTAGCATTTTCCAACATATTTCTAGTTATTTGAACAGCATTTCTGTTGCTTATATCTATATTCAAGTTTTCCTTAGTAACCATGGCAGAATTTTTAGAAGTTTTACTATTATGTACTATAGCTATACCTGCTGAAACAGCTTTAAAGTCTTTTATATCACACAAACTATTAAATATAGCTTCTGCCATACAACTTCTACATGTATTTCCAGTACAAACAAAAAGTATGTTTTTCATAGCAAACCTCCTACAAAAATATAAATCAAACTGTAATTATATCAAATCCAGCTGATTTTTTAAGTCTATTCATAACTGCTAAACCTATACCTTTTTCTTCAAAGGACTCAACTAGTATCACATCTACTTTTTTATCATCAAGGTCTCTCAATATCCTAAATAAGTTTTGTGATACAATACTCATATCTTTTCTGCTTCCTAAAGACATTACTATACCATTTGTATATGAATATTTTGTCTCATCTGTAGCCATTATTCCTACTACCTTGTCATCATCTATATAATTTTGCACCATTTCATTAATTTTTGCAATAGTTTTTTTCAAATCTCCTTGAATAATTTTTACTGGAGCTTTTGGTGCATAATGTCTATATTTCATTCCTGGAGCTTTTGGTTTAAGGTTATCACTAGGTTTTTTCATTATAGCTGGATCTATGTACGCATCTTTGTCGATGCCCTTCAACATCTCAAGAGTTATTCCACCTGGGCGTAAAACACAAGTAGGATACACAGTACAGTCTATTACTGTTGATTCTAAACCTACTTTACAATTTTCTCCTCCAATAATATAATCTACTCTTCCATCTAAATCTTCTATACACCTCTGAACATCCGTTGGACTTGGTCTTCCTGAAATATTGGCTGAAGGAGCTGCAATAGGAACTCCTGCAGCTTTTATGAGTTCTCTAGCTATAATATTAGATGGCATCCTTATTCCTACACAGGGTAACGATGCACTAGTAATATCTGGTACAATTGGTGACTTCGGTAATATTATAGTCATAGGTCCCGGCCAAAACTTTTCCATAAATTTACGTGCAATATCAGGTATTTCCTTAACTAAGGATTCAACCTCTTCCATGTCACATATATGAACTATTAAAGGGTTATCCTGAGGTCTCCCCTTAGCCTGAAAAATTTTCTTAACCGCTTGTGAATCTAAAGCATTAGCTCCCAGTCCATAAACTGTTTCCGTAGGAAAGGCCACAAGACCTCCTTTTCTTATTACTTCTCCAGCTTTCCTTATAGCTTCTTTATCTAAATTTTCTTCATTAAGTAAAATAACTTTTGTATTCATTATATTTAACCACCCTTTGTTGTATAGTAAACCCTATACTTGATTAAGTTATCTCTACAAACTTCAATTTAATTGATAATTATAGTTTACTAAATACTATTTTTCAAGCATTTATGTTCAATAATATAGATATACACGCCCGAAATTTAACTTATACTCCGGAATATGCTGCCAAACTTCGGTACGTTAAAAACTTTTAATCAGTCTAAAGTTCGTGTTTTTGAAAATCAAAGAAGCTTTGATAAACTCGTGCCTCAAACATATCAAAGCTTCTAAGATTTTCTAAAAACACTTCACTAAGACTGATAAAAAAGTTTTTAAATGTGCCTTCAGTTTTGGCAGCATATTCCTACGTATAAGTTAAATTTAAGTTGTGCTTATCTATAAGTGCACTTCATACAAAAAGACTGCATTCAAATATAACTCATGCAGTCTATGAAAGTATTATATTAATCTAACCATAACCAGACCTACAATGATGCCAAAGAGAATACCTATAGTACTAGTAACCCCATTCCAAAGTCTCGAGGACTCCGGAATCATTTCTCCACAGACTACATATAACATTATACCAGATGCCATAGCAATGCAAGCACCAAGTACATTTATCGATATGTTAGCTATGTAAGCTCCAATACCTGTCCCTATGGCAGTTGGAAAGGCAGTTAGAAACGCATAGAGAAGTATCTTTGGTATCCTTACTCTAGAAGCTACCAGTGGAGCAGCTACAGCTATGCCTTCTGGTATGTCATGTATAGCAATAATTAAACTCATCTTGATTCCTAATGTACCCCCTGCAGCAAAACCGCATCCCATTATTATACCTTCTGGAAAGTTATGAAGCATAAGTGCTATGGAAGCCAGGAATGCAACCTTAACATGCTTATTTAGGTTGTCCATATTTATCTTTCTGTCTATAATAGCTATTACTACGATTCCAATTATACAAAATATTATGGTTCCAATAAAATTCCATTCAGTTAAAGCCTCTGGAATCAAATCAAATACTACTACAGATAACATCAGCCCTCCAGCAAACCCAATTATACTCCCTAACAATTTATTAGATGGTTTTTTTATAGCTACTCCCAATGAAGCTCCAGTCATAGTACCAATTAGAGATACTATACTTCCTATTAACACAATACGAGTCATATCAAAGTTCAAGAAATCACCCTTTTATTTATTACTTATATACCATATGTATTTTTATATCACTATATATATTCCAATTTAGCACAAAGTTATTATGAAGCTAAATTATCTAAACACTATTTTTTATTATAATATTTGGAATTTTCTCTATAAAACTTTATTTTCTCCACAGCATCCACAGTAAAATATCCATAAACGCAGTTTATATATATTACGTCTAGCAACGGGTATTTATTTAACCCCCCTCTTCTTATTATAGTATAATAATATTCATGTTCAGGGTGTAAGATTTTTATTTTATTATATTCATATGCTACATAAGGATGATTCTTAAGAAAATTTAAGTTAATAGGTATCATTCTATCGCTTCTGAATTTCGATGAGGCAATAATTATTATTTTAAAATCTTTATTTTTATCATCAGCAGAGTTAATATCCTCCACATGAACTAGCAAAACTTTACTGCAGATTAAATTAATTTTTTTATTATTTACTCCTAAAGAAATCTGAAGCTTATGTCCATTACAACTAAATTTTAAATATTCTTTGTTAACTCTTATCCAAAGAGCTATGAGTATCAAAGCTTCAATTATGATTAAATAAGTTATATAAAATATATTAAATTCTCTAGTTATAAACAAGACTGTTGGAAGTGTAAAAAAAATAAAGCACATAGACAGCAGAAATCTTTTATAAGATTTTTTTTGCTTTCTAATAGCTTTATCTATATTCATCAGTTTCCCTCTTTTCTAAATTTAATAACTAATAATTATTACCCATATTCTTCATTTTTTCTGCTTGGTCTGTAGTTATTAAAGCATCGATTATTTCATCTATATCTCCATCAAGAAAAGCATCTAGTTTATATAGAGTTACTCCTATTCTATGATCTGTAACTCTTCCTTGAGGATAATTATATGTTCTTATTCTTTCACTTCTATCCCCAGTTCCAACTTGGCTCTTTCTATCTTCAGCTATACTTGCACTTCTTTCTGCTTGTGCTTTTTCAAATAATCTTGATTTAAGAACCTTCAACGCCTTTTCTTTATTTTTTAGCTGTGATTTTTCATCTTGACATGAAACAACAAGTCCTGTTGGCAAATGGGTAATTCTAACCGCTGAGTCAGTAGTGTTAACGCACTGTCCTCCATGACCAGATGCTCTAAATACATCTATTCTTAAATCATTAGGATTAATATCAACTTCTACATCATCTACTTCTGGCAAAACTGCCACTGTAGCAGTTGAAGTATGAATTCTTCCACTTGATTCAGTATCCGGAACTCTTTGAACTCTATGAGCACCACTTTCGTATTTAAGCTTACTATATGCACCAGAACCCTTTAGCATAAATACTATTTCTTTAAAACCACCTATATCAGTAGCATTTATACTTATAGTTTCTATTCTCCAACCCTTACGTTCTGCATATCTTGTATACATTCTAGTTAGGTTTGCAGCAAATAGAGCTGCTTCTTCTCCACCTGCACCTGCTCTTATTTCGATAAATACATTCTTATCATCATTAGGATCTTTAGGTAAAAGCAGAATTCTTAATTCTTGCTGTTTTTCTTCAATAACAGCTGTAAGTTCCTTTATTTCTTCTTGAAGCATTTCTCTCATTTCTTTATCTGACTCATCTTTAAGCATTTCTTTATTAGCTTCAAGATCATCTTGTGCTTTTTTGTATGCTTTAAACTCTGTTACAACTGTTTCAAGTTCTGAATGCTCTTTACACAATCTTTGCCACTCTTTTTGATCCGCCATAACTGATGGATCACTTATCTTTATGGATAATTCTTCGTATTTATTCTCTATGAAGTTAAGCCTTTCTAACATACTTTATCTCACTCCGTATAAATATTTTCACAATGTATAATTATATCACAATTCTTGCATTTCTAGCAACAAATTTTTAATGTTCCTTGTACTACTCGATCTTTTCCTGCTAAATCTTTAAAGCATTTAACATCACTAAATCCATATTGATTTAATATGTGTTTTACATCTTCTTTTTGATCGTACCCAATCTCAAATATGAGTATGCCGTTAGTATTTAAAACCTTTAGACTCTGCTGTGTTATTTTTCTATAAAAATCTAACCCATCTTCTCCTCCACACAATGCAATATATGGCTCATAATTTTTTACATCATCCATTAAGGTTTCAATTACATCCCTTCTTATATAGGGTGGGTTAGATACAATTATATCATACTTTTCGCCATTACATATGAAATATTCTAATAGATCACTTTTTATAATCTTAACTTTTTCTTCAACACTCAACCTTTTTACATTCTTCCTAGCTACATCATAGGCTATATCTGATATATCACAGCAACTAACTTTTATATCCTCAACTAATTTAGCAATGGACACGCCTATAGCACCACTACCAGTACAAACATCACATACAGTTTTAAAATTGTTTTCTCTTATCTCGTCAATAGTTTGCTCTACTAAAATTTCAGTATCTGGCCTTGGGATAAGTATTCCCTCCTTAACTAAAAAGGACAACCCCATAAATTCACATTCACCTAAAATATATTTTATAGGCATTTTATCTTTTCTCAGCTCTATAAGCTTAAGATACTGTTCTGCCTGTTCAACACTTACTTCATGCCCTCTGTTGAGCAACATAAAAAGTCTATCTCTTTCTAAAACCTTGCCTAACAAAAGTTCTGTATCCAATAAATAACTATCTATATTTGCGGATTTTAATATATCATAACCATTTTTTAAAAGTTCACCTATTTTTAAGCTTTGTTGTTCCATTATAAAGTCTCCGTTTCTTCTATACCTTCTGCATGCTTTAAGGCTGTTATAGCAACCTCTAACTGCTGAGTATCCGGTTCTTTTGTGGTAAGTTGTTGAAGGGTTATACCCGGATAGGCTATAACTTTAGATAACATGCTTTCACTTTTGCCAATCCATCTTATGAGCTCATAGGTACAACCTGATACAACAGGTAGTAATATTATTCTGTATAATATTCTTTGCCATAACGAACTCCAACCAGTTAAAGAAAATAATATTATACTTACTATCATAACCAAAAACAAAAAATTCGTACCACATCTCGGATGAAATCTCTGAAACTTTTGTACATTTTCAGGAGTTAGCTCTACTTCGTTTTCATAACAAAATATGGTCTTATGCTCTGCTCCATGATATTGAAAAACTCTATTTATATCTTCCATTTTTCCTATAGAATATATATACAACAAAAATATAGCCACTCTTATTATACCTTCAATTATATTTAAACCTATAGAACTATGAACTCCTACCTTCTTAAATATATTAGCAGCAAAAGTAGGCAATATAAAAAACAGTAATGCAGCTATTGCTATAGATATACAAAGAGTTATGCCCATAAGCACATCATCGCTTTTCTCCTTAAACATTTTTACAAATAACTTATCTAATTTTGACGGTTCTTCATCTTTATCTTCCTCAAAAAAGGATGCAGAATAATTTAATGTTTCTATTCCTATTATCAGCGATTCAATTAATGTAACAAACCCTCTTATGATGGGTAATCCTAATATTTTATTTCTTTTAGAATAAGGCACAACGTCTTTCTTATTAACAACAATTTCACCATTAGGTTTTCTTACTGCAGTTGCAACTCCTTTTTTACCACGCATCATTACACCCTCTATTACGGCCTGTCCTCCAACGGAAGTTTCTCTTGACATTATCTCACCTCTTTATTCGTCTTATTTGTTTCATACAACTCTTTATACATAAAATAGCATTTAGGACAAAGTGCTTCATATTCTATGTTATCTTCTTTATCTATAGCTATCTGTTTTCCTTCAAATATAAACTCACCATTTATTTTTCTACCATTTAGTAGAGCTTTTTTTCCACATTTACATATAGTTTTGAGTTCCTCTAAACTATGAGCTACTAATAACAGCCTCTCGCTGCCTTCAAATCCTTTCATTTGAAAATCTGTACGAAGACCATAGCAAATAGTAGGTATATTCATTAACACTGCTATTCGGAATAATTGATCAACCTGTTCTTTTTTAAAAAACTGAGCTTCATCTGCCAAGATACAATCAATTATACTCTTATTATTTATCCAATTTTCAACCTCTTTGTATATATCTTTATTTTTATCCAACAACATATCAACACTTCTGGTTACACCAAGTCTTGATACTACTTTGTTCCCTCCTTTAGTATCAGTCTTTGGCTTAATAATAAGAACTTTCATACCTCTTTCTTCATAGTTGTGAGCTACTTGTAATAAATTTGTTGACTTACCACAATTCATAGCACCATACCTAAAATATAACTTACTCATTTATTCTACCCTTTCATTGTATAATATCTTATATTTTATCAGACCTAATTTATATATTAAAGAGTTCTTTTAATTTATTGACTTTAATAAATATACTATGTTATAATACAATAGTTAAAAATTCGGGATTATCCCTATATTCGAAAGAGGTGAAAAACATGAAAGAAGGCATACATCCAGAGTACTATCATGATGCGGTAGTTAAGTGTGCATGTGGAAACTCATTTACAACAGGTTCTACTCAAAAAGAATTAAAAGTTGAAATATGTTCTAAATGCCATCCATTCTTCACTGGTAAGCAAAAATTAATCGACGTTGGTGGAAGAGTTGATAAGTTCATGAAGAAGTTCAATCTAAAATCTGAATAATAATAAGAATAAAGAAACTCGTTTCTTTATTCTTATTAAAAAACCTGTCCTTTATGTCAAAGGACAGGTTTTGTTATTTATTTGTATTTTTGCTTATATCCATTTTATTAATTAGCTCAATAAAATCTAGATTATTTTTAGTCTTCGATAATAAACTTATTAACTGCTCTGTTACATTTTGACTATTATTTTCTTCGTATAATACTTTTCTAATATTAAACGCCGTTTCCTTCTCAACCTGGCTGTCAAATAGTAAATCATCTCTTCTTGTACCAGATTTATAAATGTCTATGGCAGGGAATATTCTTCTCTCCTGTAGTCTTCTATCTAAATGAACTTCCATGTTTCCAGTTCCCTTAAATTCTTCAAATATCATATCATCCATCCTGCTGCCTGTCTCTACAAGAGCTGTAGCAAGTATAGTAAGACTTCCACCTTCTTCTATGTTTCTTGCTGCTCCAAAAAACTTTTTAGGCATTATTAACGCACCTGGATCTAATCCCCCTGATAACGTTCTTCCTGTAGGTGTTATTGTTAAATTGTATGCCCTAGAAAGTCTTGTAATACTATCTAGAAGAATTACTACATTTTGACCTTGTTCAACCATTCTCTTTGCTCTTTCAAGCACCATATAGGCAACCTTTGTATGATGTTCTGGTTCTTCATCAAAAGTTGAGTAAATTACCTCTCCTTTTATAGACCTTTGCATATCTGTAACTTCTTCTGGTCTTTCATCTATTAAAACAACTATTAACTTTACATCTGGGTGATTCTTAGATAAACTCTGAGCTATTTTCTTAAGAAGAGTAGTTTTACCGGCTTTAGGAGGTGCAACTATAATTCCTCTTTGACCTTTACCAATAGGGGATATTATATCCATGAGTCTTGTTGATAAATCAGATTGTTCCGTTTCTAGTTTTAGTCTTTGCTCTGGGTAGATAGGCGTAAGTTTTTCGAAAGGCTTTCTTCCTACTGCTCTCTCTGGGTTTTCACCATTTACTTTTTCTACATAAAGTAAGGCTTTAAACTTTTCCCCTTCTTTAGGGATTCTAACTTTACCACTTACTTCGTCTCCGGTCTTCAAATTAAATCTTCTTATTTGAGATGGTGACACATATATATCATCGGGTCCAGTTAAATAATTTCTACCTCTTAAGAATCCGTAGTTATTATTTTCTATTATTTCAAGTACACCTCTAGCTGTATCAGATTCATTTATCATTTCTTTTAACTTTTCTCTTTTTTCTTCTTCACTTGGTTTTTGTTCTTCTACTTTTTCATCCTGCAGCTTTGTTTCTTGCTGTAATTTTGTTTCTTGTAATTCTTCCTTTTGCTCTGTTATAACTTCTTTTACTGTATCTACCAAATCATTTTTAGGACTTATCTTTTCTCTTAGTATTATACCGTCTTTTTCTATATAAGCCGGCGAAACTTTTTTTATCTCATCGATTAACTCGGCCTTTTTATATTTAGATATGTTTTTTATACCTAAACTTTTAGCTAATTCCTTAAGTTCAGTAACAGTCATGCTGTCTATATCCTTAGTAACCAAAAAATAACACCTCACATATTTAATTTTAAATTTATATTAATATTATGGGAATAATCAAAAGAATTTTATCCATTCCGCTACCAGCCCTAAGACTCTCTATTCTGCAAGTGATAAGTTAAGGACTAATATACACTGGATCAGTTCAACTAACATTCAGACGAGTGGTTAAATACCTAAGTGACATTTAACCATCAGCTTGCTGGTGTGAGCTAGCATAAAGATGGCCCTGAAGTCTCCAAACAAACTCCAACTGAATAAAGTTTCACTATTTTTGAAAGGTTAGGGGTATAATATATATTATACCCGTTTTTAATATTTTTATCCACATTTTTATTCTAATATTTATTATATAATAGTTAACATCCTAATAAAGTTCAACTGATCCAGCATGCAGTACCTCTAATGGGCTGTCTAAGCCTCCTATATCTATTTTGACTTTTGTGACAACTTCTTACCATTACTCCCTCTTCACTTCTAAGCTCATAATATAAGAGTAGAAGTTTTCCTTCTACTCTTATATCATATTGTAGTATGTATTTTTTTTATGTACGTTATTATATTTGTTAACTCTTCTACTTACCTTATTATAATTACCCATATAAAATAAAGGCATTCCTAAAACTTCGCATCCGCCCGCAATTAAATCCTTATTCATAAATTCGTTTATATTATATCTATAGTAATGATGCTTTTCACAGAGAGGACACTTTATCTTAACTACTACCACTTTGTTATCATAAATTTTTATCCTTAGAGAGGTGAAGTTTTCATGAACCTTATTTATTTCAAACAAAGAGAATCTTTTCAAATCATATTGCCCATAAAAGTTTTTTAATGCAATACTTAGATGTGTATTAATTAACATAATATTCACCCCTAACGAACTTTAATCTCTAGGTATATTATTTCTATAAGTATTATTAAAATCCTTCATAAAATATAACAGTTTATATTTTATTTAAGTATTTTTATTCGACAAAAATAAATTGACATATATAAAATATATGCCAATAAACATTGATTCTAAACTCTATTCTTCATCCTTATCACCAACAGAAGCTTTTATAAAGTCTCTAAATAATGGATGAGGTCTGTTTGGTCTTGACTTTAATTCTGGATGGAACTGAACTGCTACAAACCAAGGATGATTCTTTAATTCAACAATTTCAACTAATCTTTCATCTGGACTAGTTCCTGATAAAATAAGTCCAGATTGTGTTAAAACTTTTCTGAATTCATTATTAAATTCGTATCTATGTCTATGTCTCTCATATATAACTTCTTCGCCGTAAGCTTTAAATGAATTAGAATCCTTTGATAACTTACATGGGTATACACCAAGTCTCATGGTTCCACCCTTCTCATCTATATCTTTTTGGTCTGGCATTAAATCTATAACAGGGTATTTTGTTTCTGGGTCTATTTCTGAAGTATGAGCATCCTTATATCCTAAAACATTTCTAGCAAACTCAATTACAGCACACTGCATACCAAGACATATTCCAAGGAAAGGAACGTTGTTTTCTCTAGCCCATCTTATAGCCTCAACCTTACCACCTACACCTCTATCACCAAATCCACCTGGCACTAAAATACCATCTACATCTTGTAAATAACTTTCTACATTTTCTTTTGTAACATCAACAGCATTTATCCATTTGATATCTACGTTTGCATCATTAGCATAGCCACCATGGCTTAAAGCTTCAACTACTGATATATAAGCATCATGTAATTCAACATATTTTCCAACTAAAGCTATAGTTATATTTTTAGATAAGTTTTTTATCTTGTTAACCATACTAGTCCATTCAGAGTTATCTATATCACAACATGGTAAATTCAGTTTTTCACAAATAAGAGTATCTAGTCCTTCTTTGTGAAGCATTAATGGAACTTCATATAAATTCTCAGCATCTAGATTCTGAATAACTGAATTTCTATCTACGTTGCAGAATAACCCTATCTTTTCTTTCAAATCATCTGGTATAGGCTTTTCAGAACGGCACACTATTACATCTGGTTGTATACCTATACTTCTTAATTCCTTAACAGAATGTTGCGTAGGTTTAGTTTTTAATTCTCCTGATTTTCCCAAGTAAGGTACTAAAGTTACATGTATAAAGCATACATTTTCTCTTCCAACTTCATACTTAATCTGCCTAATAGCTTCTAAGAATGGTAGTGATTCTATATCACCAATAGTTCCTCCAATTTCAGTTATAACTACATCTACGTCTCTTTCTTTAGCTACTCTATATACTCTAGATTTAATTTCATTAGTTATATGGGGAATTACCTGTACAGTACCACCTAGGTAATCTCCTTTTCTTTCTTTTGTTATTACTGACCAATATACTTTACCAGTAGTAACATTACTATTTTTGCTTAGGTTTTCATCTATAAATCTTTCATAATGTCCTAAGTCTAGATCTGTTTCAGCACCATCTTCAGTTACAAAAACTTCTCCATGTTGATATGGACTCATTGTTCCTGGGTCTATATTTATGTATGGATCAAATTTTTGAATTGAAACTTTAAGCCCTCTATTTTTTAATAGTCTTCCTAAAGATGCTGCTGTTATTCCTTTTCCTAGCGAAGACACTACTCCTCCGGTTACAAATATATATTTTGTGCTCATATGAATTCCTGCTTTAATTAAAGCAGTGTTCACCCCCTATTGTATATAATCGAATTTGATATGATATCTGAAGTAATTATTGACAAAATATTTTATTAGTTTTATAATAAAAATTACCCTACAGTTAAAATGGTATTATTGTGTTTTAAAACATAATAATTATATTATCATATTTTTATATATTATGCTATAGATTTTTTTGTTTTTGTCGAAGAAACTTTTATTTAGTATTTTCAATTATGTCCTCTGCCTCGAAATACATATTTCTTATTTGTCTATTTAATAACATTTTTTCTTGTGCTCTTCTAAAGTTAGTATTCATAGTATTCTTACTCATAGATGGAAAATCTTTTTTTATCATATCTATTTCATTACAGCCATACTTTTTAATAAGTAGAAAAAATAAATATTTACAATCATTGTCCTTTAAAATTTTAAATAGTTCTTCTCTGCTCAGTCCTTTATACTTACAAAGCAAATTTATTATTCTTTCATATTTTACTTCTTTATCACTAAAATATTGCGCCATATTTAATCATTACCTCCATACTTAAACTTTTATACTATTAATTTAAATATTGTCCACATTTATTTATTCTAAACAAGATATAAACTACTAGTGTTTCATTGTTTATATACTAAAATTATTGCCTTAAAACTTCTAAACAATACAACTTTTCAATATAAAGTGAAACTGGAGTATTAGCGCGGATAGTCATAGAATAAACTTAAAGACGCAGATCTTAATTTTGATCTTGCGTCTTTATATTTATACTTAGTAATGTATTTTGAGAAGATTGACCTGAAACACTCATGTGATAATCTATAAAAATGTCTCCACCGTTGTTATCTATATTAATATTCAAATTGTTAGTTTTTATCCTTAATTCTATAGTACCATAGGGAGTATTATACATTGATATATTTTCCCTTTTTTCCTCAAATTCCATTTTTGCACTGGTATTTCCCACTCTTATAAGAGAAAGTGTATTTTTTCCTATTTTTAAGGTAGTTGTGGTACCTTCCATTCCAGATATAGTGGTTTCCTCATAAACAGCATAGTATAGATTATCCTTGTAGTAAAAATCTCCTGGTGTTACTACTTCAATGGCCTCTTCTTCATTACCAACTTGTTTACTAGAAATAGAAACAATAGCTTTTTTATTCATACAATTCTCCTTTTAAACCTATGTATTTATATTATAATTTTATTTATTTCTTCTTCTGTTGCTGAGCTTACTTCCATATATTTATTTAAAGAATGTTTAAAGTATCCATATTTAATTCCTATTACATTCTCATCTTTTCCCTTACAATATCTGGCTGTTATCTTAGCTGCAAGTTCTATATCTTCATCAGTAGGCTCACCCGTTATTATAACCATAGAACCCTTAAAGTCTTTTGCTAAAAACACCATATCTTTATCAGTAAGATACTTCTTTATCTCTTGTGTTTCATCACCAGTTCTTGCAGATATAATCTTGGCTTTTTCAGAATTTCTAAAGTGTCTACCATACTTTAGCAATTCTAGTTCATTGACTTCTAAGATATCCTTGTAATTTAAAAGTTCCTTTAATCTTTTTGCGTAATTAGGTTCTGTTAGCTTACATCCTCCTGCTGGTGAAGGATAATCCTTGATTCCCCACCTTTCAGCTAATTCTATTTGAATTTTTCTACTTCTGCCTGATATATCTAAAAGCTTTTCCCTATCTACTAACCCATCTAGTTCCATTTGAGTTGGTTTAAGATTTTTAGCGCATAAGGGTCTTAAAATTTTATCACTAAAACCAGACTCTTTTTTTACAATATCTAGGGAAACCTTATTTTGCGACATAGGTCTTTGATTCAGTACCTCACCAGTTATTATAAAATCTGCTGAATATCGTTCTAGAAGCTTACCAGTATAATTTAACATCATAGTATGACAATCTATGCATGGATTAATATTCTTACCATATCCGTGTTTTGGACTTTTTACAAGTTCAAAATGTTCTTCAGAAAAATCTACAACTTCTAGCGGAATATCTATTTGAGCCGTCATCTTTATGGCATTTTTCGGTCCAAAAAAATAAGATTTAAAACATATACCTATTACATCGATTCCTTGATCTTTTATGAGTTTTGCTGCTAGTGTACTATCTAGCCCTCCTGAAATCATAGCAAGTGCTCTAGTCATATTTAATCACCTTTCCAACAATAAAAATTTACAATGAAACACTTTTTTGTATAGATACCCACGCCCGAAATTTAACTTATGCTCCGGAATATGTTGCCAAACTTCAGCACGTTAAAAACTTTTAATCAGTCTAAAGTTCGTGTTTTAGAAAACCTAAGAACCTTCGATAAACTCGCTACGCTCTGTCGGACCAACTTATCAATTACCATTGATAAGTCGCTCGTTAAAAGCCATTTAGGCTTTTAACCAATCTAAGGTTCTAAGATTTTCTAAAACACTTCACTAAGACTGATAAAAAAGTTTTTAAATGTGCTTTCAGTTTTGGAAACATATTCCTACGCATAAGTTAAATTTAATTTGTAGGTATCTATATTAATGTTACACCGTAAAAGAGTATAAAACTTCTAAGTATTAGTTTAGTTAATTTTTGTTTCTTTATCAATAACTTTTACTGTATAATTGCAATAATATATCTATTTATATAAAACTCCTACTTAAAAAGTAGGAGTTTTATATAAATAGAAAATATTTTTTACATAGTAAGCTCGCCATTTGGAGTGTTTATAATCTGCATTATTCTCTGTTCATATCCTGTATCCGCATTGATATAAACTAAATAGTTATCGTCTTTATAGTTTCCTGCAAATTCATAACATAGAACTTCTTTGTTTGACTCTGTAGGAATAATTGCAACTCTGGAGCTAGTTATATTAAGTCTTTTACCTACTTTTTGCCTTGCCTGTTCTGCACTTATTTTAGGTGTTCCTATATTTCTGTTATCTTCATGAGCTGTAAGATATTTTTCAGCTTCTATGCCAACTATACTTCCGTCATCTAAAGCTACCTTAAGTTTTATCTGATCTGGATAAATCACAGTATCCTGCTGTTTGTATACATAATTTATTACAGTAATGTTATCATAATTTAATGAATAAGTTGAAATCATATTCTTATATCCTATATTAGCAAGATAATTACTCCCTATGTCTCCTGCTTTTTTAGAGTCTATTTTTGCAGAGCCAACACTTCTGTTATTAAGTAAATATAATATTTTTCCGCCTTTTTTACTTATTTCACATACCACTGTCTCATTGTTATCTTTTCGTCCTTTTAAAAGTGCAGAAAACCTATAAGAATCTATTCTACCTTTACCTTCGTTAGGTAATTGTTGTATACTATCTATTCTATCTTTTCCTATAATGTTTCTTGCGGTTTCTTCTGCTTGTTTTTGAGAAACGTCTTTCTGAGAATTTACCTTTGGTTTTATTTCTAAGGTGTTATCTGAAAAAGGTCCATCATAAATTAATGCTGGATATTCTGCTACCTGCTTTTGAATCCCTGTAAACATATCAGATAACTCGTTTCCTTTGTTACTAGCTAAAACACCACTAGCTTTTCTTCTAATTTCTCCCCATTTTACGTTTCCTTCGTTTATGTCATCGGAAACTTGCTTAAGCTGCTGTTCTAACTTAAAAGATTCATCTTTCAACCTATCTATTGTAGCATAGTCGTTATCATTTAATTCTCTACCTTCTGAAGACGCTTTAGCCAAAGAATAAGAAAAATCTCCAACCTGAGACAAAAACTTACTTGTATCACTTATAGTCGTTTGTGATACGGGAAGAGAGTGAATTTTATCATTTGCTACTGATGAGTGTCTAAAAATTTCCTCAAAAACAGTGATTCCTTGTTCTCTGGATCCAACTATTTCTGCTTTTCCTAGGTTAACTCTTATGTTTTGTACAGAGTCAATGAGATCATACATACTTTTGCTATACTGGGCTTGAAGATAGTTTCGTAAATCAGTTCTTTCTAAAGTCATAAGAACAGCATAAGTACTTGAAAATACTACTATTAGAGTAACTAGTGCAGTATATACTATTCTTTTTCTCGTGATTTTCATAAAGATCCCTCCTAAATTTATGTAATATAATATGTGTATTTGAATAAGCTATATATGCTATATTATCTGTATTTGGATAATTGTTATTCACTATATAAAAACTTGTTTAAATTCTTAACAATAATTTGCAAACTTTATAAATATATGCGTATACTATATAAAGTAACTATTTAGAGTTTTATCTAATAATAAAGTACAACTTACATTGCATTGATTTTGTCTGGTGTGTAGTTGAACCAACCCAATGCATAAGTAGTCCTAACACTATGGATTGCAAAATAGAGAACCTCTGATCCGGCAGTTAAATGGTTAAAAATTCCTGTTTCCACAATATTAATTTTTCCTTACCAATATTAATTTTTTCTTAATTGTTCTTTAAATATATTTATTATATCTCTTACATTTTATATAATGTTATTACATACTTAGCTAGAAGGTGATTAAATGAAAGTATTAATTCTTTCGGTTTCTGCTGGCGGAGGACATAGTCACGCTGCAGAGGCTATAAAAGATTACATAAATTTTAATAGCTCGTCATCAGATATAAAAATTGTAGATACTTTGAAATATATAAATCCTATAATAGACAAAGTAGTAATTGGAGGCTATTTAAAGACATTAAAGGTTACTCCATCCCTTTACGGAAAGTTGTATACTCATTCTGAAGGTAATTATAAATTAGCAACTATAATAAGTTCTAAGCTTATTAAGATTATGACGCACAAGCTGCTACCTTTAATAGACGAATTTAATCCCGATATTCTAGTATGTACTCATTCATTTTCCACAGAAATGGTATCTGTAATGAAATCAAAGTACAATGTAAATATTCCATCTATTTGTATAATTACCGATTACTACTCCCATAGTACTTGGCTTCATCCCTGCATAGATGCGTATGTAGCTTCAAATCATGATATGATTGAGGATATGATATCAAAAGGAGTTTCTCGAAGTGCTATATACAATTTAGGAATACCTGTTAGGCCTAGTTTTCTAAAAACATATGATAAATTTAATACACTAGAAGAGCTAAACTTATCAGTACATAAGCCAACTATATTAATTATGGGTGGAAGTCTTGGTATGGGAAGTATTACAAATATCTATAAGAATCTAAATATGATTGGTAAAGATATACAAATAATAGTTATTACAGGTAATAACAA
Source organism: Clostridium sp. DJ247 (assembly GCF_014231265.1). Taxonomy (NCBI): domain Bacteria; kingdom Bacillati; phylum Bacillota; class Clostridia; order Eubacteriales; family Clostridiaceae; genus Clostridium; species Clostridium sp. DJ247. The sequence continues at coordinate 58,190 of NZ_JABAIW010000010.1, forward strand.
AAAACTTTATTCTGAAATACTAGAGTTAACTAAAAGTTCTCCTAAGGAAACTCGAGTTATAGGTTTTACCAATGAGGTAAATAAATACATGCAGTGCAGTGATTTGCTTTTAACAAAACCTGGCGGCTTAACAATTACAGAAGCTTTGATATGTGAAATTCCTCTTGGAATTTTTTCGCCAATCCCCGGACAAGAAGAAAAGAACGCTCAATTTTTGTTGAGACACAATCTTGCAGTTAACTTATCAGATATAAATAACTGTACAATGATAATAGAAGATCTTCTTGAATCCAAAGAAAAGTTAAATGCCATGAGAGAGAACTGCTCTAAGTTTTCTAAACCATATTCGGGTAATGATATATTTAATCTTATTGATAATCTTATACAAAAAAATAAAGCAAATTGTTCCATTAATAATAACAATAAAGTTCTTCATAAAAATAACCCTAGTAAAACTTTATTTAAGTCTGTTGAAAGGTATTTTGCTAAAACTGCGAGTAAACTTTTTGCGGGAAACTAAAAGTCCAGCACTTAATGCGCTGGCTTCAATTTCTTTAATACATTTAACACCTTAAATTCAACTTTAATATTATTTTTCGATTCTACATCTGTTAAACTGTTATCTATAACTTTATATTCATCTGGCGATAACACTTGTTTCATTTCTTTTTCCGTCTGTTTATATGAAACTTCTCCCTTTGTAATATCTACAAAACATAGTGGAGGGAACATAACACACCACCAATTTTGGCCTTTACCACTTCCTATGATTATTCTATATGCTTCGTAGTTTCCTTGAGGCAGCGTTATGTTTCCATAAGTTTTTACTGGAAAATTTTCATGTGATAACATAGACTTTACAGAATAATTATATCCATTTTCTTTTATAACTTTGTTAGCAATATTAATTATTTGGTCATTATTATCTTTAAGAATTTTTCTTGATTCTTCTATACTTTTCGAATTATTAAGCTTTGGTTGTATATATTCTAAAACTTTATCTCTTACCTTTAATTTTAAAGCTTGGTCATTTTTTGAATCACTATTAGCTATAACATGAAATCTAATTATTTTTGATGCTATATTTTCTTGGTTACTTCTGCTTTTCACCAAATTATTGTTTGTACTTAGAGCAAATACAAATAAAATACATATTGCAATTATTAATAACTTTTTCATTTTAAAATCCCCCAATCATTTTTTAACCATTTACTCATATTATTGACAGCTATTTTTATTGTATTCACTCTAATTTCACTTTATTTTGATACACCTATTCTTCTTATATTTGAACGAACCTTCACATGTATAACTGCATTCTTATAAATTTCATCCCACTTATCCTTAATTCTGTTCCACGTGTTAGGATAGTACTTTTCCACATATTCTCTAAATCCTACAGGATCAACATTTAACTGTTTTTGCGTAATCTCTATTACTTCTTCGCATTCTTTGCTTGTAGCTATGCTAAGATTTTCCTCAAGGTAACTTAACATATTCTCCGAAAAAATATCTTTATTAATATAATAGTCTTTTACTTGACCTTCAAGTTCTAAATTTACATTAAATGCAATTTTACCATTTTCACTGCTCATAGTTATCTTTCTCTTTAGATTATCAATAGAAACGTCTATAGGGTGATTTTCTTTGTATATTACCTTTCTTACTCCTCTAGCTGTTCCTCTTAACATCTGCAAATTCGCAGTTTCTATTGGATTTAAATCTCCAACTAGCTTATAATTTTTAATTAAGCTTACTCCTGATACCTTAACTTCTTTTTTATCCTTTTCTATTTCAAGCTTAGGAAGCATAGCATTACCATTTTGATTTAACAGTACAAGAAATTCAGTTAGAGTTACTGGTAAAATAGATACGTTTCTTTGACTATTCTCTACTAAACCACTTATATAACTTTCGATATTCTTTTCCATGCTTGGTTTAAACTTTATGAGATCTTCTGCATGACCTTCTGATAAAACTATATACATCATTTTATTTAATGATGGTTCTCTTTGTAAATAATCAGCAACTTCTTTTACAACCTCAGTATGAGTCATTAAATCTTTACTTAATATTAGTAGCTTTATATGACTAAATTTTAAATCCCTACTACTCCTTAGCCCTGCATTATTTATTACATCTACCATAGAGTATCCATCAGAGTTTATGTATATATCTTCTGCACTTACTCCTTTTTCAGGCCCTAGTTTACTTATATCAGGTGCTCCAAAAGTAACATGGAGCTTCTTTAAATCCATGCCAGTGAAAGGTTCATCAGGTCTCAAATCTTTCATTTCTTTCTCTTTATCAATCTGTTCACCTACATCTATTGCAGCAGCAGATATAAGACTTTTTCTATCTATTTCAATTTTATCCCAACATCCACTTAGTATTATACACATCAAAATTAAGGATAAAAGTTTTTTTAATCTCATTTCCTACTTCCCCCCCTTTTAATTCCCTTTCTTAAAGGAGTAACTAAAATAAGCATTAAAGGAAGTATAACTAAAATAAATAATGAAAATAAAGGCATTATATTATCATTTGCATTATAAATTTCGGCTATATTCTCTGGGTACATGGCTATAGCATATACAAATGGAGCCACTAAAACAGATGCAACTTTTATATCTTGCAACCTAAACATGTCTTTGACTATATCAGTACATAAATAATAAGAATTGGAGAAGGTAGTAAAGTAGAATACTACCCACAATGCCATTACTACCCCTTCCCACCTTTCTATGAATGCTCCAGGTATATATATTGATTGAATCATAGTAATAGTAGGCCATAATAGCACTTTACTTTGTTCTTTTGAAAATATTGCTAATGTAAACAATACTATAACAATATAAAAAGCAGTTATAAAACCTACAGCCTTTAGTGCAGCTCTTGGAACCTTCTTTCTATCTTTCATAAATGGAGTTAACATATAAATAATTTCAAGTCCTCCAAAACTATAAACAGTACCTTTTAAGCTTTTTAAATATTCAACAGGTTTGTTGGCTAATATGGGAAATATGTTTGTAAGATCTGTTTTATTTAAAGTAAGAATAAGCACTATAATTATAGGAATAAACATTATCCAAAAACTAATTTCATTAAATTTTATTAAAGCATCTATTTCTCCTCTTATAAGGTAAACCCCTGTAAGTATGGTTATAATTAATATAAACTCTGTTGGTGTTTTTTCCAGCAAATACATCTTAATGACTTCTACAAATACTCTCATGCCTAATGATACTGATGCCAAGATAGATGCTACAAAAATTAAAGATAAAACTATGCCTATAAGCCTTCCAAAGTTATCATCTACAATTTCATAAAACTTTTTAAAGTTATTAATCTTTATAGCTTTATATGAAATATGTATCAATATATAACTTAGAAATCCACCTATTATAGTTACAATCCATCCACCAGTACCAACCGCTTCCGCCATATTTCTTGGATAAGAGAAAATCCCTACACCAATCACAGTTACAACAATGCTTGCAAATAATCCATAAGGCGTGACAAATTCTTTATTATTCATAAAAGATAAATCACCTCTATTTCTGTCTTACTTTATCTCCCGTATCCATATATTCTGGTCTCTTCCTAAAAAAGCCTATAGGAAGTCTTATATACATGTCTTTAAAATCATTTATATCTGGATTTACTACTGGAGCTAGATAAGAAACTCCAAAACTTTTTAGCCGTACTAGGTGTATAAGTAATATAATTAATGCAATCATTATTCCGTACAATCCAGCAATTGCAGCTGAAATAATCAGCATAAATCTCAGTATTCTAAAAGCTAAAGTCATTTCATAGCTTGGTGAAGTAAAGCTAGTAATAGCAGTTACTGAAACTATTATTATCATTATAGGGCTTACTATTCCTGCAGTAACTGCTGCCTGCCCAATGATTAATCCGCCTACTATACCAATAGTAGCACCTATGGCTTTAGGTAACCTTGCTATAGACTCTAATAAAAATGCAAGACTAACCTCCATAACTATAGCTTCAATAAAGGCCGGAAAAGGAACCCCTTCTCTAGATGCAGCTATAAAGTATGCCATTTTAGTAGGAATTATAGCTGTATGGAAGGATGTGACTGCTACATAAAGGGCTGGAAGTGTCAAAGAGACTAGAATTGAAAAAAATCTTATTAATCGTAACACTGATCCATAAATCCATCTCTGGTAATAGTCATCAGGTGACTGAAACAGATTTGGCATGGTCACTGGTACAATTATAACAAATGGTGAGTTATCCACTAGTATAGCTATTCTTCCCTCATATAAAGCTGCAGCAGTTACATCAGGTCGTTCAGTACTCTGAACTTGTGGAAACAGAGACCACTTGCTATCCTCTATGAGCTGTTCTATATATCCACTATCAAGTACTGCATCTATTTTTATTTTTTCTAGTCTTTTAAATACTTCTTCTAGCATATCTTTATTTACAATATCATCAATATACATTACAGCAATGTCAGTTTTAGATCTTACTCCTAGGGACTTAGGTACTACCTTAAGCCTTGTATCTCTTATTCTTCTTCTAACTAAAGCTGTATTAAATCTTATTGTCTCAGTAAAACCTTCTCTAGCCCCTCTTATTACAGTTTCTCCCGATGGTTCAGATACGCCCCTAACAGGCCAAGCACGAGAAGCTATAACATAGCATACATCTAATCCTTCAATAAACATAAGCGTATCTCCTGAGAGCATTGCATTTATACCCTCACTAAGCTTCTCAACTTCTCTTATATCTGAAACCGTTAAAATTCTATCCTTTATTTCATCTACTTCAGTTACACTAGAACCTATAACCATAAGAGTTTCAAGAACAAAGTTATTTAGTAATAGTTTATCTGCCATTCCATCTATGTATATTAGTGCAGATTTAAGATTGCCTGAATAAAAGTTTCTGAATACTACATCAGAGTTATCCTTTAATAATTCTTTTATGTATTGAAAATTTTCCTCAGTTTTTAAGGATATGGAGTCTCTTATATCTTCTTTCAACAGTCACCACTTCCTTTTTATTATGTTTAATTTATAAATATTTTACGCGATATATTTTGTTATCAAATATAATGTTAGAGCAACTACAATAGAAGCTCTACCTATAATCTTTGCTTTTCTAGCCATATGATTTATCTTAAAATTCTTAAATCTTCTTGAATCAATAAACCCTACTACAAATCCTTGTATAACCATAAGTATTAAAAAGTACTTATCAAATAATCTTATCAATCTCAATCTATCCACTCCTAACTCTATAGGTAACCATAGGTTATTTTTATCTTTTTAAATCTCATTTATTCATATAACCTAAACAAAAGAGATGATTTATAGGTAAAAACCTACAAATCATCTCTTTTTCCGTTTTATCCGATGACTACCCGCTCTAATACTCCCATCTTTATAGGAAACTCATCTTCCTTACGTCAGATGAGTACTCACAGAGTAAGCGACCATATGAAAATCACAGATTTTGTATGTCTGCTTAACCGATTCGCACAAAATCACAGATTTTGGCTCTCTGCTTAACTGGGAGTAAAGAGCGGCTACGTCCATGGATTGGTTCAACTAAAATCCATTTTGTTAAATTGTTCTTGTTATAAAAACTTCTTTGTACTTTCTTTTCATTTTATCATAACAATTTTGAGCCTTTAACATATCCTCAAAAAAACCAAATATTGTAGGACCACTTCCACTCATTAATGATCCTATTGCCCCTAAATTAATCATTTCATGCTTTATACTTTTTAGTATAGGATGCTTTCTAAGGGTGACATTTTCTAGAACGTTTTTCATATTTTTATTAACTTTAAATAGGTCATTTTCCTCAATAAGTTCTATTAAAAAATCTGTATCCGGATGCCTTCTAATTCTCTCTAATATTAAACTTTTATAAACATCCTTAGTGGATACCCCAAAAGAAGGCTTAACAACTACTAAAATGTGATTTTTAAAAGGTTTTAGTATAGTTATTTTTTCTCCTATCCCCTCACAAAGAGCTGTTCCTCCTAATATACAATACGGAACATCTGCCCCAATTTTAACACCAAGCTCCATTAATTCTTTATCTTGTATTTCCGGCTTGAAAATATCCCTCATAGTCTTTAAAACCGCTGCAGCATCAGTACTTCCACCAGCAAGTCCCGCTGATATAGGGATATATTTTTTTAAGTAAATATCTACCCCTGTATCAATTTTATATGTATCCATAAAAAGACTAGCCGCTTTATATGCTAAGTTTCTTTCATCAGTGGGAACATACTCTTTATTACAGGTAATGTTTATCCCACTTTGCACTCTTGTAATATTTAAAATATCATATAGATCTATTGTTTGCATTATCATTCTTAGTAAATGATAACCATCTTCTCTTTTTCCTACAACATCTAATGATAAATTAATTTTAGCATAGGCTTTCACTAACATTTTAATCCTCCAAGAAATAATTTAATACCACTAAAAAATAGTATAATACATGATTAAAATTAAAGCTATACTTTTAAGTTTGTAATCCTTATAAATAAAGTTTATAAGTTACTTACTCAAAAATATAGCTTTAATATAACATGTTGTTTATACCATTGCTGCAGACTTAATACTAGATTTAATAGTACTCTCTTCAATTTTAGCTTTAACTAAATCTACTAGAGGTTCTAAGTCTTCAAAAAATATTATAATTAAATCTCCTATTCTAGCACTATTTATAGCTTCTTCTAAGGCTTCTTTTTCATCAAGTATTACTTTTATTTTTTTATTATCAAAACTAGATTTTAAAACTCCCTTTTCTAGCATTGCAGCTATTTCTCCTGTTTTCCTACCTCTTTTATCTTTATCTTCTTTAATATATATATAATCAAAGTTATCTCCTGATATTTTTCCTAGTTCTTCTACACTACTGTCACTTCTATCTCCTGGAACACCTATTATACCTACCAATCTATTATGCTTTATATCTTTAGCTCCCTTAAGTACAGCTTTATATCCTTCTATATTATGTCCGTAATCTAGAACTACTGTAGCTCCATTTACATTATACATATTGAATCTACCAGGATTGAATTCTGCATTACCATAAAAGTCTGTTAACCCTTCTTTTATAGTAGCATAATCTATATTTAAACCAATCAATGCAGCGCAAGCTGCCATTGCATTTTCTATATTATGAATAAGTTTTCCGCCTACTGTAATTTTTATATCTTTTACTCTTACTATAGAATGTACTTCTCCATCTTTCTCTAAATATATAATACCTTCTTCAGTATATATACCATATCCACCCTTATTTATATTCTCTTTAAGCATAGAATTAAGCTTATCCTTAGAAAACATAATTATATTACTCTTCACTCTTTTTATTATACTTGCACTAACAGCATCATCTGCATTTAAAACCACATACCCATCTTCCTTTACGGCTTCTCCCACAAGTGATTTAACATAAGCTAAATCTTCAATGGTTTCCACATTATCTATTCCTAAATGATCCTCTGTAATATTAGTTATGACCCCTACATCTGCCAAGTCATAGGCTAAACCTTTTCTTATTATTCCACCTCTGGCCGTCTCTAATACTGCTGCATCTATTTCTCTATTTGTGAGAACTGTTTTAGCACTATAATATCCTGTAGTATCCCCTTTACTTATACATTTATTATTTATATATATTCCTCCAGTAGTTGTCATTCCAACATTGTAACCGGCTTTACTTAAAACGTGGCCAATTAATCTTGTAGTAGTGGTTTTACCATTAGTTCCAGTAATAGATACTACAGGTATGCTCTTAGAATCATTTTTAAACATCATATCCACAATAGTACCTGCCACGTTTCTGCTTTTACCATAGCTTGGATATTGATGCATTCTTATTCCTGGAGCAGCATTTATTTCTATTATTACTCCCTCTTTATTTAGAGGTTTACTTATATCTGGGCAACAAATATCTATTCCACATATATCAATTTCCAATGTCCTTGCAGCTCTTTCACATATATCTATATTTTCTTTACAAATTGTATCAGTGCAATCTATAGCTTCTCCACCTGTTGATAAATTTGCATTTTCTCTTAAAACTACTTTTTCTTTATCTGGCAGAATAGATTCTAAACTATATCCGCTTTTTGATATATATTCTTTAAGTTCATCATTTACTTTTATTTTAGTCAGGTTTTTTTCATGATCTTCTCCCCTTCTAGTATCTTCATTTATTTTACTTATAAGTTCTTTAATGGTACTTATTCCGTCGCCTATGATATAAGGAGGAATTCTTTCTGCAACAGCAACAACTTTACCGTCTACTAAGCAAACTCTGTAATCCCTACCTGATATATATTGTTCAAGTATTACCTCACTAAAATTCTTAGACAGTATCCTGTATGCATTTAGTGCCTCTTTTTCATTTTTTATATTTACAAATACACCTTTGCCTTGATTACCAAATCTCGGCTTTAATACTATGGGATAGCCTATTTTTTCTGCTTTAAACATAAGTTCTAAACTGTTTCTTACTATACATCCGTAAGCCACAGGTAAGCATTGATTATAAAGTATTTCTTTAGTCAGTAATTTATCACAGGAAATATCTACAGATATTGACCTCGTATTATGTGAAATAGTAGCCTCAATAATTTTACTATATTTTCCATACCCTAATTGAAATATGCTTCCCTCCGCTAATCTCATAACAGGTATTTTTCTTTTTTTAGCTTCTTCGATTATAGCAGCAGAACTAGATCCTAATTCTTCGTTTCTTAATATACTTTTTATTGCTTCTAATTCAATATTAAAATCAAATTCTTTTTTATCTATTAAGCAGTTAACTAACTTTACTGCCATCTTACCTATTTCTACTGCTGTATCTTTGTAAATATATTCATATATTATGTAGTATTTATCACCTTCTATTTCTCTAGATTTACCATATGCTACATCTAAATCCAGAATATTTTGAATACCTAGTATAATGTGTTCACACACATGTGAAAGATAAGTACCTTCTTCTAATCTTTTCCTAAAACCATGGTCTTCATCTATACCACATCTATGCTTATTTAATTGAGGCATTATTTCTAGTAATTTTTCATTAAATCCTTCTATATCCTTAGTAGGAATATCTCTATATCCATCTAAATCTACGCACATTTTTATACATTTTCTATGAGAATATATATTTCTACCTTCAAAAATTCTAAATTCATCAATTTTCATCTTTGCGCAAATTGTCCTCCTCTTTTTCTCATCGGCTCTGTTGTTCTACATTTTTATATTTTAATTGTTGAAATCTTTCTCCACACTGAGCTTCTTTTTTACTTAAATCAAACTTATCTCCAGATTTCAGAACAGATAATCTTAAATTAAAAATAGATAAGTTCTCATCTGGATACTGTTCAGATACATTACTATGTGTTATATTGCTTCCGTCTATAACATATACTGCTCCTGACCCTATAACTTTGAATTCGGCATCATCACTAACTACAATAGCCGTATCCTCATCTATTCCTATACCTAAGCTTTGAGGATTTTCAGCTATTCCAACTAATAATCTTCCTATTCTCCCCCTTTGTGCAAAATGTTGATCTATAATTACATCTTTAATCAAACCTAGTCCTGGAGCCATTTTTAATGTGCACTTCTTAGGCGAATCATCACTTGGTCCAGTAACTACCATAGTATCACTCATAACAGATGCACCAGCAGAAGTACCCACAAAAACACACCCAGATTTATATAACTCCTTCATTTTAGTATAAAGCGGTGTACCACCTATCAAACTCGTTATTCTAAGCTGATCTCCACCTGTGAAAAAAATTAAAGAAGCATCATCTATAATTCCAATATTATTTTTATCATAAGCATCTTCTCTTTCTATAATATTTAATATATTTATATTTTTAACTCCAAGACCTTGAAATATATCTTTGTATTCATGACCTAACTCTTCAGGTAATTCAGATGCAACTGTTGCTATAACAAGGTTATCATTTTCTTTATCTAACTTACTACACACTTCTTTTAGTATAAATTTATCACCTTTTTTATCTTCTGCTCCTCCTATTATTATTAAATTACCTTGTAGTTTTTCTTCCAATAGCATACACCCCTTCTAATGGATATTTTATATTTTTTCCATATTTTAAATTGTTATACATAAATAAAACTTCAGTAGTTGGGCTACCGAAGTTTATGTTTATCTTATATAGGTTTTTTTATACAAATTCAATAAGTTTTGAAAGCTAAAGATATATAATTTAAATTAGATATCTTATATTATAGCTCTTCCAGGTATAATAAGTTTATCTCCAGCTTTTATTACATCTGGATCTTCTATAGAATTTAATTTTACTAAGTCATCTATAGTTGTGTAGTACTTCTTAGAAATCTTCCAAACTGTATCCCCATGTTGTACTACATAAATTGTAAGACTGGCTTTCTTTTTAGGCAATTCTCCTTCTACAGGTACTACATCTACTAAAAACTCCTTATGCGTAACGTAGTTTACTCTTCCATATACATTAACTAGAGCCTTTATAGCTATAGTATTAGCTTCTATGGATGCTTCTAAGTTCTCTAAAAATACTTTAGCAACGCTTTGCATATCAATTTTACATCCTGGTATCTCTACCGAAGAACTAAATGGTATTTCTTCACTGACTGTATATACAGGCTTTTTTTCATCATTAGTTTTATATAATACTTGAGTATTTAATACTCCATCCATTATAAGCTTATCCTCAACCAACTTCTTATCTGTTATACATACCTTGCCACAACTCATAATAATTTCGGATACCTTAGGTGCATTATTATCTAGTTCTATACTAGCTTTTACTATAGCCTGATTAGTTGCGTGTCCATGCATTACATTTAGCTCATAATCCTTTTTATTCATATTCATCAAGGATGATGGAGAATAGGCATCTTCTATAATATCCATCTCTTCTTTGTATATAACTTTAGTATTAGATTTTATTAAAGCCTCTATATCAACTATCCTATTTTCTCCTAAATCATCCTCTTTAATATTAAACTCTATTGCATCAACCCTAAAATCTGTGTAGCTATCCATAGTTGGATTTACACCTTCTAAGTCTAGTTCTTTACTTATAGTTACATCATCTTCCACATAAATTATATCTTTGGTATCCTTGCCTCTATATAATAAAGTTATAAGCGCTGAAGCCTCTACTTCAATCTTTCCTTCTAATATTCTAACATCTTTTCTACGAACATTTATGTCACGTTTAAGTATACTACCTATTTGCGGATTTTCTGCAGGTATTTGTATATTAGATTTTGCTACTAAATCTCCTGATACCGTACCAACTATTTTATCTATAGTTGCTGGGTTTTTAAGCATTTGAACATCCTTAGATCCTGTAACATCTTTAATTACTTCAAACTCATAATTTTTATATACTTCTGCCTTCAAATTTATAATACCTTCAACTGCTATTTTTCTTTCGTTAACTATCATGCATTCTATATGTTCAATATAGCAACCAGAATCGCCTAGCATTTTATGTTCTGCACCTGTAATTTCTACATAATTTGAGAACTTACCTACGTAAGTTGTACTATAAATGCCTGTACCTTCATCTTCTTTAGCTAAATAAAGTACTGTATACTCAATTTGACCATCTACAAAAACCTTATCTTGTATAACCTCGGTACTTACAATAGTTGGCTTAGCATCAAGCATTAAAATTTCAGTTACATCTGGATGAGTATCAGGTATTACATACTCCGCTTTTACTACTGTATTAGAAAAATTTTCACCGAGTAATTGTTCACATTCTATATTTTCTCTAATTAAATCTAATGCCATATTACATATCCCTCCCATAAAACCTACTATTTATTTATATAACTTTCATAAGAGAAATATGATAAATTTAAATAGTTTATTTAGTTAGATTAACATATAAACTACTAGTATTTTATTACAATATTCTTCATTATTTTTAATATCTTATTTAATTAATGCAATTATTATGTCTATTAATATTGACATTTGCAGAATTTTGACGTAACATTAAAAATGGTTGTTGACCATATAACCTCTCATAAATTCTCAATACCCTTTTATACCATAGTTGAAAGATGGAAACCCACCATCTTTCTTTTATTTATGTTTATGATAGAAAAAAAGTCAGTACTATAATATAGTACTGACTTTATACAGCAAAAACCAATTGGACAGTCTTAGTTAAGACGTCTGAATAGCTATAAGTCACTTTCCTTTGGGTGTCGTTATCTAATCTAATTACAAATATACTAGGGTAGGCCTTTTCAATTATTCCTTTATTTACAAAAATCTTTCTTCTGCCACCATTTGCTTTTAGAGTTACCTTGTCGCCAACATGGTCTTCAATATTTTTTCTGATTGAAGCCAATACATTTATCTTTTCCACATAGAACACCCTCTTTCCACATTTTATATTATATATCTTAATATATATAATGTCAAATAAACTTATTATTTTATCAGTTAACAATTTGTTTTGTCAATATTAATTTTTTGTTAACGAAAATAAATATTAATAATGTCACTACTTTAAGTATTGTGCCCTTAAGTTATTCATATATACAATATATTTTAAAATTTAAAAATTATATATACTGAGACTTAGGAAATCCTTCCCTATACTTACCTCTAGTTTGAAGACCTCCAATACCTTTAATTCCTGTAATAGTGTTTTCAAGCCCCTCTTTTATTGACACTACTTTTTCTATATTAGAATAAGCTATTTTTTCGCATAAAAATACAGGATCTAGACAATGTATAAGTACCCTACTTGGAGAACTGGCAAAATTAGCACCAGCATCTAATATAGCTTCATAACATGATTGACATGCTCCAGCAAAAATAACCAAGTCATCATAATTAGATTCGTAACTCCTAAGCTCTGATACAGCTTCAACAAAATACTTAGAGTTTTTATAGTTGTTTAAATCAGTGTAATCTACTAGACCTTTTGCTATAGAATCATGACCTGTTATTACGACTATATCTGGTCTAAGTTGTTTTACTAGATCCAATATAACCTTAGGTTGTTCTTTTTCTGAAACATGCTGGCCAACCACATCAAGCATTAACTGTTTATATACCTTAAGACATACGTCTAAATATTCTATATCTCCATCTACGTGGAGTATCTTTCCCGGTCTTCCAAAAGCTAATTCATTATTCAAAGATGGCTTAACTACCCTAAACTCGCTTCTGTATCCCTCACTACTTCCTCCTCTATAACCTGACCTTTTTATTAATATATTTTTTATTGAATTGTTAACTTTTTTATTAAACATTTCCTCACTTCTAGTTGCTAAGTTATCTTTAACAGTTTCTAAGTCATCTTCAACAGCATCTGCAATTATCCTTAAATTTATTCCTTTTAATGAATATATAATATTATTTCCTTGTTCTTTGATATCGATAATTTTAAAAGTAATATCTTTTCCATAAGATTTTCTTACTACTACATCACCTATTTTCATATTATACATCTCCAAATTAGAAATCCTGATTATATAATATGCCCTTAATCTAGTTATAGTGAATAGTTTATTACCTATCTGATGTTAACCCTTAATTATTATAGGGGGCCTAACTTGAAACTTAACTTATACGTAGGAATATGTTGACAAAACTGAAGCACATTTAAAAACTTTTTTATCAGTCTTAGTGAAGTGTTTTAGAAAATCTTAGAACCTTATATATGGTGAAAAGCCTGAATGGCTTTTCACCATATATAAGGTTCTTTTAAATCTATTATGAAACTACTCTTCCTATGGTCAGAGTAGTACTCACAGAGTAAGCCACCATATCAAAATCACAGATTTTGTATGTCTGCTTAACCGATTCGCACAAAATCACAGATTTTGGCTCTCTGCTTAAACACGAACTTTAGACTGATTAAAAGTTTTAACGTGCTGAAGTTTGGCAACATATTCGGTGGTGTAAGTTAAGTTTCCACCCTAGCACTCTATACCTGCCTATGTCTCTAAATTTAGGCAGGTGAAAAACAAAAATAGGCACTGTCATAGTATTAACTGTGACTATGTGCCTATTTTAAATTTAAGTTGTACTATCTTCTTTTTGTTCATATACTCTCTTAAAATCATTGATAAAATCTATATACTTTTCCTGCTCAGAAATTAGTTCCTCTATCTTGTTATTAAAGGTATTTGAAGGCCAATTTGTTTCATTATAGTAATATCTATTAGCAAGCCTCCAAAAACGCTGTGGAAATAATAGAAACGCAAATAATATTCTATACTCTTCTTCTTTTAATTTGCTTACCTCGTTATAGGAATTAATAATTAGCTCGGCAAATTCAATGTTCCAATTGGATCTCTTTAATACCTTTATTATAAAATTTGATATATCGTATGTTCTTATTTCTCGTTTACAATAATCAAAGTCTATTATATTAACATTTTCCTGGTTATCAATTATTATATTATGGTAGGTATAATCGTGGTGACAAAAACCTTTTTCCTCTTCCGTTATCCTACATAAATCCATATAATTTGAATTTGATAATACATTAATAGCTCTTTTACCTATATCTTTATAAAACTGAACAACTTTTGTGTAGTTTAAATCAAAGTTAGCTTTATTACTCTTCTTTCTTCCCATATCTTTCATCTTATCAAGAGATTTAACTCTTTTCTCCATAAGATTAGGCCATCTTCCTAAATCAGTCTTTAACTTACTATTATCAGGTGGTTCATAACCTTTCGATGCTAAATGCATATAAGCTAAACTTTTAGATGCTTCTATTAAATCTTCTCTACTCTTAAAATCACATTCTCTTCCTTCGATCCATTCAGAAAGAGTATAAATATCTTCGTTAACAAGGGCATATGGATTTCCTTCCATATTTATACAATACCTATCCACTCTTGGAAAACCATTATTTATTAAATGCTCTTTAGCCCCATATACAAATAAGAGCTTTTGAGTACCATAATTTATTTTTTTTAGACATTTCAATCCCTTGTCTGTTTTGACGAGATATACTCCTCTATTAGGCTTTATGCTTTCAATTTTGATGTCAAATTGTCTTTCTATTTCAAATTCTCTCATCATGTTAATCACCCCTATATAATTTATATGAATCATTCATTTAATTTAGAAGATTATTAACACTTTTAAATTAAGTTTAATATAATAAATTATAATAAGTTCGAAAGGGATAGTTGTATGCAGATAGGAATCGATGGACGTGCAGCTAAATGGTATAGGGGAACGGGAATTGGAACTTATACTTACCAGCTAATAAATTATTTAAATAAAATTGATAATATAAATAACTACTCACTTTTTATGCCCGAAGAAAGTAAACATGATTTATGTTTTAAAAATAACTTTAAATTAAATAATATTACAGAAGGTAAAAAAGATAACTTTTGGGATGAAGTTAACATTCCTAATATACTTAAAAATATGAATATAGAACTTTATCATGTCCCTCAAAATGGAGTTGGACTTCCTGAAGAAAAGAACTGTCGTTTTGTTATTACTCTACATGATATAATTCCTCACAAGATGCCCGAAACTGTTGGTGAAAGATTTTTAAAAATCTTTCGTGAAAACATGCCTAATATAGTAGCTAAATGTGATGGAATAATTACAGTTTCTGAGTATTCAAAGAATGATATCGTTAATTTTTTTAGTTTTCCAAAGGATAAAGTATATGTAACCTATTTAGCAAGTGAGGATATATACAAACCTTTAGACAAAGAAACAAGCTGTGACCTTGTAAGAAGATATTATTCAATAGAAGGGGAATTTATACTTTATGTTGGAGGTTTTAGTCCACGAAAGAATATAATTGGTCTTCTAGAAAGTTTCAGCAAACTTATATCTATTTATAAGAAGGATATTAAACTAGTTATCGCAGGTCAAAAAGGTAAATCTTATAGTACTTATAGGAATCGTGCTGGAGAGCTTAATATCTTAGATAAGGTAGTGTTTCCAGGATTTATTTCTATAAACCACTTACCATATTTGTATAATGCCTCAAAATTATTTGTCTATCCTTCATTTTATGAAGGTTTTGGACTTCCACCAATTGAAGCTATGTCTTGTGGAGTTCCTGTTATAGCTTCTAATGTTACCTCTATACCCGAGATTCTAGGAGAAAGTGCTCTTCTAGTTAACCCTAAAGATATAGATGAACTCTGTTATTCCATGCTTACTGTCTTACTAGATGATGAACTGCGTAAAAAATTAATTTTATCAGGCATAACCAAATCCTCTGAATTAAATTGGTCTAAAACCGCGATGGATACTATAGCTGCTTATAGTAAAATAATGGAGAACTAATTTATAAAATTTAGATAACGTTACTTTAATGGTTGAGGTATATTTATATTTCCAATAATTTTGCTTCAGCCATTATTTACTATAATATAAAATTTCATGTATAATAACATATGAAAATTTTTTAAGAAAGGTGGTTCACTCATGGCAAAGGATAGTTCTTTCGACATCGTTTCGGAAGTAGATATGCAAGAAATGGATAATTCAGTTAACCAAGCAATAAAGGAAATAAGCCAGAGATATGATTTTAAAGGGAGCAAAGCTCAAATAACCCTTGAAGAGGATTCACTTAAGCTAACGGCAGAAGATGATTACAAAATTAATGCTATGCTGGACATTTTAAAAGGTAAAATGATTAAAAGAGGTGTGTCTATAAAATCTCTTGATCCAGGAAAAATTGAAGGTGCTGCTGGTGGTACCTTAAAGCAGACTATAGAAATCAAAAAAGGACTAAATAAAGATAAGGCCAAAGAAGTAACAGCATACATAAAGAATTTAAAACTTAAAGTTCAAGCACAAGTTATGGATGATAAGGTTCGTGTAACTAGTTCTAAAAAAGACGATTTACAACAAGTTATTCAAGCTCTTAAAGCAAAAGATTTTGACTTAGATCTTCAATTTACTAATTATCGTTAGATCCTAATATAGATACCCACAGCTTAAATTTAACTTATACGTAGGAATATGCTGCCAAAACTGATGGCACTTTTAAAAACTTTTTTATCAGTCTTAGTGAAGTGTTTTTTGAAAATCTTAGGAGCTTTGATATGGTTGAAAGCCTAAATGGCTTTCAACGAGCGACTTATCAATGGTAATTGATAAGTTGGTCCGGACTGAGGTACGAGTTTATCAAAGATTCTTAGATTTTATATGAAACTCCTCTTCCTTACGTCAGAGGAGTAAGCGATTCGCACAAAATCACAGATTTTGGCTCTCTGCTCAAAACACGAACTTTAGACTGATTAAAAGTTTTTAACGTGCCGAAGTTTGGCAGCATATTCCGAAGTATAAGATAAATTTCGGGCATGGTTATCTATATTATTTTATATACTTAGAATTTTTATTAGTGCTTAGTCATTAAAAGATGCTGCTTTTATGCATTCTAAAGCAGCATTTTTGTTTTTTTAATTTATATTCTTTTTAAACTCACTTAAAAATTCTTCTCTTTCTTCCTTATAACTAACCTTCTTTTTTAATCTGTCTAAAAAAACTTCCTCTTCCCAATCTTTACGTTTTGTATAATAATCCTTTGCTATTGTGTAGAAGTCCTCTGGAAAAGTTAACATGGCATGAAGTACTTCTAGTTCTCTGCTGCTTAAAGTATTTTTAGTACAATAGTTATCTATTATTATATTAGCTTTCTCTATGTCAAATGCAAAGTTTTTTATGACTTTATTTATAAAATTACAAAGATCATGTACCTTCAAATCGATAATAGCATAATCGAAATCAATAAAGTAGGCCTCTTCATTCCTAATTAGAATATTGTGATAAGCCAAATCATTATGACATATTGTAATTTTATCTTCTTCACTACAAAGTTTATAGTAGAAGGATTCTTCCAGTAACCTATTGCTTTTCTTAATCTGTTCTATATGATAGTCAACACCATTAATAAATATTTCATCGAATTCAGTTTTATTCTCATGAATAGTAGCTATATTTTTAAAAAATTCCATTTCCTGAATTCTTCTTTTGGATGTATCTATAAGCTTTCCATTATTATATTTTGTATATAGATTAGTTTTAAATCCTTCTGAAGCACTATGAAGTTCTCCTAATCCACATGCAGCTATGCTTAAATCTATAGGGCTATTAAAGTTACACTCCTGACCTTCAACTATATCCATGACACAATACATATCTCCATTCCATATTGTGTATATTTCCCCATCTACTCCTTTTACAAAATCAACTATCCTAGGGAACCTTTCTCTTACATAACTTAGTACATTGTATATAAATTTCAGTTCTTCCTTAGTATACTCTAACCTTTTTAGTATCTTTTCTCCCTTATCAGTTGAGGCCATGTACACGCTTCTCATTGGTACTACATCATATACAGTCAAGTTAAACCTATTAAATAACTCTACACATAAATCATACTCATTTAAGTGCTTTCTCTCTTTATATCTCTCAAACATATTAACACCTCTTTAAATTAGGCTCTCTCCATCCACAATAATAGCTTTTTTTAGTTTCAAAGCATATTCTTCATCTGTCCAATTTTTAGCTTTTTCCCTATATCTATTACAATACTTAATAAACTCATAAGGATATGACATTATAGATAGAATAAAATCAATACTGTCATTGTTTAAGGATTCTAATTTACAAAAGTACCCTATTAAATTATAAAAATCTACTTGCGCTTTTTTTCTCTTGATTTTACTTAAAAAATATGCTAAGTCCATTTCCACCATATCATAACAACAATTATTTATATCTATAACTTCTATAGATTCTGTTTTTCTTAAATTATTAAAATACGTGTTTCCAAGACACATTTCTGCTTTTTTCATGCTTCTCATTATTAAATTCATATAATCACATTTATATATATTATGGATACACTTTTTTGCTCTTTCTAAACATGTATATCCATGCTTTAACATAAGCTCTTCAAACTCATTTTTTGCTCCGTTATCTTCAATATATCTTAAATGTTTTTCAATCCTTTTTATATAGATCTTATATTGTTCTATAACTTTCCAAATATTATTATCAATTCTTTTATTCATATAGCCTGTATATCCTAAGGTTTTTATGTGAAATTCACTTATAATTTCAACTTGGTTCTTTATAGCTGAATAGTCTATATTAAAATTTTCATCTATACTTTCAAAGCACTTTACTTGCTTTATACCCTTAGATTCTAAATACTTTACGAAGCACTCAACAGGATTAACACAATACACATCTAAACCTCCTTAATATCTTTACTTATGTCTATTTTTAAGTTCTTTTACCATCTTCCTCTTTTTTTTCTCTAGTTTAACAATTTCTTCTTTTCTTTTCTTAATTTTTTTTAATTGTTTTACTGATTCTTTAAGATTTTCTAATTCGTTTTCGTAGGATCTCAAATCTCTCTTTTCTATTTTTTTAACAGATTCTCTGGAATCCTTTTTGTGTCCCATACCTGTATCCCCTTTCTTGAAACTATCAATTAAATTTTATAAATCTGAACTCGTCTATAAATTCCTGTTTATCTTCTCTATCTTCGTGAAAATTCTTTAGCTTTTTCACAAAAAACTCCTCTTCCCAAGGTTGTTTTTCCCAATAGTACTGTATTCCCACTTGCCAATAATCCTGAGGAAATTCCATGAAGGCTGCCATTATAGGGATTTCCTCTGTACTTATTGTATTTACAACATTGTATGCTTCAAGAATAAATAAAGCGTTATCTATGCTCCATTTTCCATGCTTCATGCGTCTTATCATTAGACTTGCTAAATCATGTAAGTGAGTATCTAAAATACAGTAATCAAAATCAATAACATTAACTTCTCCATTAATTCCAATAAGAATATTGTGATTTGCATAGTCATGGTGGCAAAATCCCTTTTTTTTCATATGTTTACTAATTAATTCTACGTAGTTACCTTTAATTAAGTTTTCTATTGACTTTTCTACTCTACTAAGTTCCTCATCCATAAGACTAAGATATAGGGAATCAAATTCCGTTTTTTTGTCTTTTTTATATATACGGTCTCTAAAGTCTAATATTTCGTTTCCTCTGGTCTTAAAAGTTTCAAGCCACTTAAGCCAACCTACTCTAGGATTCATATTTTCTCCAACATTAAATCCCTGACTTTTTTTGTGTAATTCAGCTAGCTTTGATGCAGCTATCAATATATCTACAGGATTATCATAATTACATTGCCGTGATGGAATCCATTCAGTTAAGTATGCAAAGTTACCTTCTAACTCTATATAATCCTTGTTATTTTTGGTCTTTGTTATTTTTGGTATATGCTTGAATTTATTGTTTTGAAGGTGTTTTATGGCAGATATAATAAATAAGAAATGCCCCAAATCATACTTTATTAATTTAAGGCAGTACTGATTATCTTCTGCATGGATCTTATATACATTTTTTATTTTTTCTATATAATTAACGTTAATTCCATAAGCATGGTTAACTGAACTTATTACTTCACATATATCCAAAACTCTTCCTCCAAGTTCTTACTATATTTTTATTATATGAATAACTACATATGTGTGTGCAAAGTGACACACTTTTAGCATAACATTAATAATATATAACTATAGTTATTTTTATTTATAATAATTATAGTTAAGACTCATTTTTAAATTTAGATAATAATTTGTCTTAAGTGGAGGTAGATATTTTTATGAAAATTGCTATTGACGCAAGAGGAGTCAACTGGTATAAAGGCACCGGTATAGGCACATATACAGATAAAATTTTAAGATATATGGTGAGCAAGCATAGAGAACATAAATATCATATATATTGGTCTGGCCCAGATTACGATAGTTATAAACACTCTAATACTAAAATAATCATGACATCAAACAAACATCATAAATTTTTTGAACAGAACTACTTCCCAAATAACTTAGCAAAAGAAAATGCAGATATATATCATATCCCACAGAATGGCATAGGCATATCAGAAAAGATTTTATGTAAAACAGTAGTAACTATTCACGATTTAATACCTTATATCTTGCCTGAAACCGTTGGCAAAGGTTATTTATCTAAATTTCTTGATCAGATACCTAAAATTATAAATATATCTAGTGGAATACTAACCGTATCAGAATGTTCAAAAAGAGATATACTTAAATTCTTTCCTATAGATGAATCAAAAATATTTGTGACACCCTTAGCTGCAGATGAGCAATATAAGCCTTTAGATAAAATTGATTCTATGAACATAGTAAAGAAACTTTATAATATAACTAAACCTTTTATACTATATATTGGGGGATTTAGTCCAAGAAAGAATGTAAAATCCTTAATTTCAGCATATTCCAAGATTTACAAAAATATAAAACAAGATTATGAACTTGTAATAATTGGTGCTACTAAAGAAGATGGAAACTCCCTAAAAAAGCTAATTGTTGATATGGGTATAGAATCAAAGGTGAAATTTACTGGATTTGTTACTGAAGAACTTTTACCCGTATTTTATAACGCTTGTGATGTATTTGTTTATCCTTCCTTATATGAGGGCTTTGGATTACCACCATTAGAAGCTATGAGTTGTGGTACCCCTGTAATTACTTCTAACATTTCATCTATACCAGAGGTGGTAGGCGATGGTGGCATTTTAATAGATCCTTTTGATGTGGATGAACTAGTGTCATCATTAGAAAAATTATTAAACCATGAAAATGAGAGAAAGAGCCTAAGCATGAAAGCCTTACAAAGAGCCTCAGAGTTTTCTTGGGAAAAAACTGCTTTGGCAACAGTTAAAGCCTATGAAAGAATTTTATATAAAGAATAGAATAAAACCTCCTAACTGCATTCCGATCCCAGTCAGGAGGTTTTATTCTTGATATTATTAATATCCCCATGATTAATCCCTACAAACTTATTATATATTATAATGGTATTCTTGTAAACGTTTTTCAAGGAAAAATATTTATTTATTAAATTTCTATTTGCAATTTAATAAATAAATACTTTATAAACTAGATATTAAGGTTGTTTTAATAAATTTTCATAATCTTTTTGAAGTGAATCTAATATCAGCTTTACATCCTTACTCTTTAAGTTATCTTCTGAAAGCTCTGCTTTAATAGCATCATTTATAATTGGAGAATAATTTACATAGTTTACAATTGATGCTCCTTTTTCTGACTGAGCAAATAAATACCACACCTTTTCTTCAAAGTAATCTGTAGTCTTATTAAATTCTACTAGATTATATATATGAGTATATACAGAAAAGTTTCCATAGTACTTTAATTCATCTATTTGTGTATGTTCATCAGTAATAGCAAACCTTATAAATTCCTTTACTAGCTTAGCATTACTAGTATCTTTATTTATCATAAAGTTGACTCCCCCAACTGTTGAATCATTGTTTCCACCAGGTTCAAAAGCAGGAAGTTTTATTACCCCCCAGTTCCCCTCGTTATCAGGTAACTTCACCATAAATTCATTAACAAAACATGGATCTGCTAAAAAAGTAAATACTTCGCCTTTACCAGCAGCTTTTATTGCATCCTCAGTAGATTTAAAATCATATACTAGTCCTTCAGAATAAAGCACCTTACATACAGCTAAGACTTTTTCCCACTGTTTTGAATTAAAATTCACTTTACCGTCAGCACTAAAATAGTATAATCCTAATTCATTAGCTAGAATCGTGTATATGCTGTTAGTCTCATCTTTTATATTACCTATAAATTTTTTATTGGTATCAACTTTTATTTTTTTACCCATTTCTATAAAGTCATTCCATGTTTTTATATCATTTATATTTATTTGCTCTTTTTCAAATATATCTTTTCTGTATAAAAGTATCTTTGGAGAAGAACTCCACGGAAACCCGTATATCTTATCTTTTACAGTCAAAATAGATAACTTATTTTTTAAAACTTTATCCTTATAAAAATTTGCGTCATCTGTAACATCCATAAAATTTCCTGGTAGCTTATTTACAAGGAACTGCACATATTGATCCTCTATGCAAAATGCATCTATATCCTTTTCTTTTATTCCTTTTTGTAGATCGTTATATAAGCTATTATTTTCTTTAATATTAATTTCTACTTTAGGATGAACCTTTTTAAAATTATCTGAAGCAAGCTTTAATTGGTTAACGCTTTTAGATGTTGCTGATATAGTAATTTTACCCTGAACTATGTCCTCCTGTGGAATACTATCTGTTTTTCCACAAGAAACAATTATTCCCATAATACTTATTAAAGTTAACACAGATAACCTTTTTAAAATTCTATTCATACAAACTCTCCTGACTGTGGATTTTATCCTGTTTTCCCTACTCTTTTTCTAATTAAAAGTTACTATAATTTATTTATCATACTAGCTATATAACCAGCTCCAAAGCCGTTATCTATATTCACAACACTTAATCCGCTAGCACAGCTATTCAGCATAGATAGTAACGCAGAAATTCCCCCAAAATTAGTTCCATAACCTACACTTGTAGGAACTCCTATTACGGGTTTATCTACTAACCCACCAATGACGCTACCCAGTGCCCCTTCCATGCCTGCAACAACCACTATAGCTTTCGCATCTCTTATTATCTGTATCTTATTAAACAATCTATGTATACCTGCAACTCCTACATCATATATTCTTTCCACTCTATTCCCAAAAATTTCAGCTGTTATTGCAGCTTCTTCTGCTACAGGAATATCCGAAGTTCCCGCAGTAACTATAGCAATATATGTACTGGTAATATCTACGTCTTTATTCTTTATAGTAATTACTCTTGCATCCTTGCTATATTGTGCCCTTGGACATATTTTTTTAACCTCTTCATAAGCTTCTTCTGACGCCCTAGTCCCAAGTATATTGTTATCTTTAGTAAGCATAAATTCTATTATACCCCTAATTTGTTCTGGAGTTTTACCTGCACAATATATAACTTCAGGATATCCAACCCTAAGCTCTCTGTGATTATCAATCTTTGCGTAACCTAAATCCTTAAATGGTAAATCCTCCAACTCTCTCAAAGCATCATTTACATCTATAACCCCACTTTTGACTCCCTCTAATAAAGCTCTTGTCTCATCCAAATTCATATTCTCACCCTCTTCTATTTTAAGTTCTATAAGAGTATACTAAATCTTATCCCATATTTCCCTATATATTTTATTTATGTTAACGTTATTTTCTAAGGCTACCTTTTTACATTCATCATATTCAGCCTTACACTTTATTCTTTTTCCATTATAGTAAGCACTTTTTACAGTAAATTCACCGTATATAGTAGTAACCTTTTCAAATTTTCTTTTAAGCATACTTCTTTGAGCTTTATATTTTCTAATACCAAGTGTAGTTGTTTCAGTTAATATTAATTCTTTAATTATATGTTCTTTATCACTGTGATATAGTACACTTAATTTAACTCCTGGTCTTCCTTTTTTCATAATTATAGGAGTTAAATAAACATCCAAGGCACCTTGTTTCAAAAGTATCTCTATTATATACTCATATAGTTCTGGATTCATATCATCTATATTACACTCTATAATATATACCTCATCTTCAACAAAATCTTCTACGGTATCTAGGCCCATAGCTGTTTCTATGCTTTTATTATCACTGCTTTCATTTTCTTCTGCTAAAAATACTCTTAAAACATTAGGGGTGTCCCCTTCATCTTTATTACCAATTCCATAACCTATTTTTTCAACTTTAAAGTTCTTCTTATCAGTAAACTCATCAACCAAGTATGATAAAATTGCAGCTCCTGTTGGAGTAGTTGCTTCAAATGGTATATTAGATTTTAGAGGTACATTCTTTAAAATTTCTGAAGTTGCAGGTGCGGGAACTGGAAGAACACCATGGGCACACTTTACGAATCCTGAGCCTACTTCTACTGTAGAACACTTTACCTTGTGTATATCTAAATAATCAAAACAAATAGCAGCTCCTACTATGTCTATTATGGAATCTACAGCTCCAACTTCATGAAAATGCACTTCTTCTAGGCTTTTATTATGTACTTTTGCTTCTGCTTCAGCGACTTTTCCAAATATCTTTAAGCTTATATCCTTAACATTATTGCTTAAACTGCTCAGGTTTATTAAACTTTCTATGTCTTTTAAGTTTCTATGCTGATGCTCCTTATGATGGTTAAGAGCATGCTTGTGCTGATTTTCGTGATTATGCTCATGATGATGATTTTTATGATTATCAATAATTGAGTTTAAAATTACATCAACTTTTGTTCCAGCGATTCCCCTTTTCACATCTTTTTTTATAACTATTTTATATTCATCAATATTTAATTTTGAAAGTTCACTAACTAAGTAATCTTTATCTACTCCAAGATCTATTAGTGCTCCTAAGTTCATATCTCCACTGATACCTGAAAAACAATCATAGTAAAGTATTCTCATATTCTCTTACAACCCCTCTCCTTTATTTTTCTAAAATGTACATTTCATCCATAATTTACCATTGCTATAGTTATATAAAAATATATTTAATTCATACTTATAATTTATATGCTCACTCTCAACCTTAATATTAAGCATTGAACCTATTTAACTAAGCACCAAGTTTAGTACATAGTGCATGTGATGCTTAGTTTCACTTTATATTCTATCATACATACATAAAAAATTTAATTAATGGTATGAACTTTCTATAGAAATCTTAATATTACTAGTGATATAATTATATAGAATTTTTAGCAGTATATTAAATATATATTTATTTCATTAATAACTTATGAAAGGAAGGTAGTTATGCATGAACAACTTATTGGTAATTATTTTTTCACTATTAGCAGGTTTACTGCTAGGATTTATATCTTTTAACTATTTTTTACGTAGTAAAATTACACAAATAAATAGCTCAATAAATGAGATTATTAAAGGTAATTATTACGAAGATTTTAAAACGGAGAATTTTGTTGGTGTTCTTAAAGAAACTGCCACCCTATTAAATTCCTTAAGAAAAAACTTAATAAAAAATAGTTTTGAAACTCAAGTTGTTTCAAGTCAAATTACTTCTGTATCAGAGCAGCTTTCCCTAACGGTGGATGAAACCTCTTGTTGCGCTGAACAGCTTACCACCGAAGCAAATGATTTATCTCAGTTAAATAATACAAGTTACAAAAGAGTAAAAAATTCTATTAATAATATAAAAGGAATTATAAGTTTATTTGAAAATATAAAAAATTCATCCAGTAAGATTTCATGTACTTCCCATGAATCAAAGCTTATAGTTTCAAGAGGCTTAAAGGAAATAATGGATATTGTAGAAACCATTAAAGAGATAAAATCTGCTACGGATAAAACTGTAGATAGTATAGAAGAACTAAAACACATATCAAAAGAAATTAGCT
Organism: Clostridium sp. DJ247; assembly: GCF_014231265.1. Taxonomy (NCBI): domain Bacteria; kingdom Bacillati; phylum Bacillota; class Clostridia; order Eubacteriales; family Clostridiaceae; genus Clostridium; species Clostridium sp. DJ247. The sequence continues at coordinate 84,562 of NZ_JABAIW010000010.1, forward strand.
TTATATTAGATACCGTTAGCAATATTTCATCTCAAACTAATTTACTTTCTCTTAATGCTTCTATTGAATCTGCCCGTGCTGGTACATACGGAAAAGGCTTTAGTGTAGTTGCTAATGAAATAAGGAAGCTTGCAGAAATTAGTCAAAATTCCGTTTCTGAAATCTCTAAACTAGTTAACAGAATAGAACATCACATGGAGCTTGTAGTAAATACAGTAAAGCCAAATCAAAAAAGTGTAGAAAAAAGTGTTCAATATTCACAAAATATAGAAGATGTTTTAAAGCAAATTAAGCAATCCTTTGAAAATGTATTTTCTTTAACAGAAGACGTTGTACATGTTATAGATAGCGAACAACAGGTAATAGATAATATAAATGATGAATTTACGCATCTGGAAGAAGATTTTGAAGAAGTAAATTCTAGTGTAAATAATGTTTATGAAGCTGTAACAAAACAAACTGACAGTATAAAAGATTTAGATCATATGAAGGATTTCCTTACAAATGCATCAAAGATTATGTCCGTACTATTAGATAAGGTTGATGCTACTTCTATTGACTCAAATATGAACAGTATTAAAAGTCAATGTAATGAAACAATTAAGCTTATAAAAAACGAACTCCTATCTACCTATGAACTAGTAGGTTTAAAAGAAAATGTTCATAAGAATACACTTGATAAATTTTTATCTACACACTCATATATAGAGGCAGTATGGACAAATGATACAAAGGGCAAATTTATATATTCTAATCCTACTGCTGGTATACCAAATGCAAGTGTTAGACAATGGTTTAAAGAAAGTGTTAAAGGTACAGAATTTGTATCCTCCGTTTATATCTCCTCAATAACGTCTAACCCCTGTGTTACTGTTTCACTGCCAATACTAGACTCTCACGGAAACATAGTAGGAGTTATTGGTGCAGATTTAAAAATTGAAGTTGATATATCGTAACCTTTAAAATATTCTAGTTAAAAAACTACCAGTAAATTTTTACTGGTAGTTTTTTTCTATTATAATGTGGCAGCTTCCTATCAGATTGTAACTTTTTATACTATTTGCTTATCTAACTCCAGGTGCTGGTTGGTCAACGCCTTTTATATGATGCCTATGTCCACTCTCCTCTGTAGTATAAAAGTCATAATAATGGGTATGTCCATTTTCAAAAAGAACAAATCCTGGAACAAAATCATCTTTTCCAACCATTCTTTAAACCTTTCCCTCCTATAAAATAATTTAATTCTATAGAGTATATGTCTCAAGGTATTAAATATTTCCTATACTAAATATTTATATTATCTTTATCATTAAACCGTTTTGCTGTTTCGTAAAATTTTGTAGCTTGTCTTTTATCTCCATTTTTCTCGTATATTACTCCAATCAAATGATATATATCCGAACAGGAAGGATTTATAGATAACGCTTTTTTTAAGATATCATAAGCTTCTTCATTTTTTCCTTCTTCAATTAATTTTTTGCTGTACTTTAAGAAGTCCTCTAAATCTCTCAATGTATCATCATAGTTGAAAATCTCGCTTAATACTAATTTTACCTTTTCAGCTGTAAAAGGTTTTTGGAGATAAGCCACTGCTCCAAGCTTAGTACATTCTACTGCATTTTTTATTGTAGCGAATGCAGTCATAATTATCACTGGAATGTCAATACCCATATCTTCTCTCATTTTTCTCAAAACTGCCGTTCCGCTTGTCTCAGGCATCTTAATATCTAAAAAAGCTATATCAAATTTTTCAATCTTAAGTAAATCAATGGCCTCTTGACCATTAGTAGCCGTAACAACTTCATAATCATTTATTTCAAGACATGTAGTAAGTAAAATTCTAATATTTTTTGTATCATCCACCACCAGTGCTTTCTTCATTTAAAATAACCTCCCATATAGTATTTAATACCTAATAAAATTATATCTATTTTCAAATAAATACTACTTAATTGATTTCTTAATATTGTTACTAATTTATCATAGGGAGCGTAAAAGTAAAAGTGCTGCCAACATCAAGTTTACTCTCACACCAAATCTTACCTCCATGAGCTTCTACAATTTCTTTTGCAATTGATAAACCAAGTCCGCTGCCCCTCATCTCTGAATCTACTCCCTTTACTTGAACAAACTTGTCAAATATCTTTTCTTGGTATTCATGCGGTATTCCTACTCCAGTATCTTTAACAGCTACCCATACCTTATTAGCTTTAGTAAATGCCCTTATACAAATTTCATCTCCAGCATTTATATGTTTTAAAGCATTTGATACTAAATTGTTTAAAGTCCATAATATTTTTTCTGAATCAGCTAGTACTTTGGGAAGTTCTTCATCTGCTTCATAATATAGATTTACTTCCTTTTCTACTGCTTGATCATAAAAGTTTTTAATGCAATTTTCTATAATTCCAATAACAGAACAATGTTCCATATTAAATATAGCCTTATCGGATTGAATTTTTGAAAGCTGAAGCAAGTCCTGTACAAGACTAGAAAGTTTTTCTCCATCTTCTCGTATTGTGCCTAAAATACTTTCCTGTTTTTCATTTAAATTACCTATTCTTCTATTTGTAATTAAGCTTAATCCCATCATAATAGAAGTTAAAGGTGTTTTTAACTCATGTGATATAGTAGCCATAAACTCTGTTTTTATTTTTTCTAGTTGTTTTATCTTGGTAATATTTTGAAATAAAATAACAATTCCATTCATATTTGAATCTTTATCCTTTATGGCTGTAGAAATTATATTAAAATAATAGTCTTTTCCACCTTCATTTAAGTTTACTATTTTTTCTGTTTTTTCTTCATGGCTCTTTTTATAAACACTAGATATATATTCATATAATTCCCCATTTCTTATGCCTTCTAAAAAGTGTTTATTTAAAACCTCATTCTCTTTTATATGAAAAATATCTTCACAGGCATGATTTAATAAAATAATCTTATAATTCGTATCTAAAACAATTAAAGGATCAGATATACTTTTTACAATAGCTAAAGATTTGTTCTTTTCTGCTAGAAATTTACCCTTTGTACTATACTCGAACTGTTGAAGTCTTTTTGTCATATTATTAAACTCATTTGCTAGAAGTCCTATTTCATCATTTAAAATTATAGGTATCTCATGATATAAATTACCTTCTTTAACAGACTTTATGCTTTCTGTAAGTATATAAATTGGTTTTAGAAATCTGTTTATGAAAAATCTTGAAATTAAATATCCACCAACTACAGCTATTAAAGATAGAGTCAAAATTATATACATAGTTGCTACTGTATCATTACTCACATTATTTTTCCTGGTAAACATGGCTTTTTCATTTAATGATGATAAATTCTTCAATTCATATTTCAAATTATTGTATAAAGTAATTATCTGATTATTATAAAAATCAAAAGCTTTATTTGTTCCCTGCTTGTTTCTAATTTCCTGCATCTTGGAAAACAGACTTAAATATTTAACATAATTTTCATTAATTTTTATAATGTAATCCCTTTCTCCTGGTTCAGTAATATTATTAGATTCAGTATTATACCATTTGTAAAACTCATCGTTGTTTTTATAAAATAATTCAAGCCCACCTTGTTCATTGTTATTCAAGTAGTTTAAAATAGCTATATTCTGCTCTTCAATAATTTCCAACATATTATTTGCTGCATTTATACTCTTATAGTTATCAATCATCAGCCCATTTATTGACTTACTTAAGGTGTGAAGACTAACTACCGATGTAAAACCTACCACTGCAATCATTAACACAAGACAAATATATACTAGTGCAATTTTACTTCTAAGTGTTTTTATCATAAATCCCTCCGTTTTAAATAAAAATAACTCTAGTTAATATAGAGTTATTTTTATTTCAGATTTTTTAGCTATTTTGTCTTTAATGCTGATGCTATTTCCAGATTTACTTTAAGAACATTCACTCTTGGTTCACCAAATATCCCCCATGACCTTCCTTCAGTATAGTTATCTACCAGCTTTTGAAGTTGTGCCTCACTTATACCTGTAGCTTTTGAAACAGCAGGAATTTGTATCTTTGCTGACTCAGGGCTTATATTTGGATCAAGTCCTGAACCTGAGCTTGTAAGTAAATCCGTAGGTATATCCTCTTTCTTTACACCAGGATGAGTTTTTAAGAAATCATCAATATCCTTCTGTACTCTATCAGTTAAAGCTTTATTTGATGGTGCCAGGTTTTGTGAACCTGAAGCTACACCACTATAAGCAGCTTTGCCATTCTTGTCAGGTTTAGTGTCTGCTTCTGTATAGGTATTATAGTTGATTCCTGATACTCTTCCTCGGAAAAACCTTGGATCCGTAAAATTTTGACCTATGAGTTCAGAACCAACCTCTTTTCCATTAATAACTATCATACTTCCATTAGCTTTTTTATTAAAAACAAGTTGGCTTATACCTGTCATAGCTAAAGGATATATAATTCCACATAATACCATCAACACAATACTTATAAGAATTGACCTCTTTAATGTTTTCATGGTTTCAATCTCCTTTAATCAAATCTATTTACATTAGTAATTTTATAAAGGATCTGTCATCCTTATACAAAATTAAGTCATTAGCTTAAGTTTAAAATTCTGAGTAATGGTGTTATAAGTAAGTCTATTACTTTAATCCCAACGAAAGGTACTATTATACCACCAACACCGAATACTAACATGTTTCTAAGTAGAAGCATTTCAGATTTCATTGGTTTATATTTTACGCCTCTCATAGCTATTGGAATTAACGCAGGTATTATTATAGCATTAAATATTAATGCTGAAATTATAGCACTAGAAGGTGATGATAACCCCATAATATTAAGTATCTGCATTTCAGGTATTGCTACGGTAAATATAGCAGGTATTATAGCAAAGTACTTAGCAACGTCATTTGCAATACTAAATGTTGTTAAAGCACCTCTAGTTATAAGAAGCTGTTTCCCAATCTCAACTACCTCTAGTATTTTTGTAGGGTCTGAATCCAAGTCAACCATGTTAGCAGCTTCCTTAGCAGCAGTGGTACCACTATTCATAGCAAGACCAACATCTGCTTGTGCAAGAGCAGGGGCATCATTAGTGCCGTCACCTGTCATGGCAACTATTTTCCCTTCATTTTGTTCCTTCTTTATAGCTTCAATTTTATCCTCTGGCTTAGCCTCTGCTATAAATTCGTCAACTCCAGCTTCTTTAGCAATTGTTTCAGCAGTCAGCGGATTATCTCCTGTACACATTATAGTTTTTATGCCCATTTCTCTAAGCCTTGCAAATCTTTCTACAAGGCCAGGTTTTACTGTGTCTTTTAAATATATAACTCCATATATTTTGTTATCTACACATACTACTAGAGGGGTACCACCTAATTTTGAAACTTTAGTTAGCTTTTCATCTAAGTCTGATGGAATTTCTCCGCCCGCGTCAGTAACGAATTTCTTTATTGAATCCTGAGCTCCCTTTCTCACTTTCTTTCCATCAGAAAGATTTACTCCACTCATTCTTGTTTGAGCTGTAAATTCTATGAAATCTAAGTTTTCATATTCAGCTGCTTCTACTGTAGTGCCTTCCTTTTTGCCAAGTTCAACTATAGATTTTCCTTCTGGAGTATCATCTTTAACTGATGATATAACAGAATAATTTACAAGATCTATAACTTTTGCGTTACCCACTGGAATAAATTCTGCTGCTAATCTGTTTCCATAAGTTATGGTACCAGTTTTATCAAGTATCATTGTATTAACATCACCACAGGCTTCAACTGCTTTACCAGACATTGCAATAACATTAAATCTTGTAACTCTATCCATACCAGCAATACCTATAGCTGATAGAAGACCTCCTATAGTTGTAGGTATAAGGCAAACAAGTAGTGCAATTAGTGTTGCTATTGATATCCTAACACCTGAGTATATAGCCATAGGATAAAGTGCTACAAGAACTATTAAAAATATAAGTGTTAAGCTTACCAGTATTGTATTTAAAGCTATTTCATTAGGGGTTTTTTGTCTAGCTGCACCTTCAACTAGGGCAATCATCTTATCAAGAAAGGATTCACCAGGTGTAGCTGTTATTTCAACCTTTAGCCAGTCACTTACAACCTTAGTTCCACCAGTAACAGAGGCAAAATCTCCACCTGCTTCCTTCATAACTGGTGCAGATTCGCCTGTTATAGCAGACTCATCTACAGAAGCAAGGCCATCTATAACTTCACCATCATTAGGTATTAAATCTCCCGTTTCAACCAAAACAATATTACCTTTTTTTAGTTCACTTGCACTAATAACTTTTACTTTTCCATTATCATCTAAAAGCTTAGCCATAGTATCTTTACGTGTTTTCTTTAAGCTTTCTGCTTGAGCTTTACCACGACCTTCTGCTACAGCTTCAGCAAAATTTGCAAATAAAACAGTGATAAAAAGAATTATTGTAACTATTAAATTATATGTTCTTAAGTTATTATCAGTATCTCCGAATATGGTTGGAAAAAATGTTAGTACTAATGATATAAAGAATCCTATTTCAACCACAAACATAACTGGATTTTTAATCATATATTTGGGATTTAATTTTCGAAAAGATTCAGTTATAGCTTCATTAACTATTTTTTTGGTAATAAATTTATTTTTTTTATCATTCCTACTCATAACAAATGCTCCTTCTTAGTTATTTAAAATCACCACACTAATGAAGTAGTGTTAAATGTTCTGCAACAGGTCCAAGTGCAATAGCTGGTAAGAATGTTAATGCACCTATGATTAAAACGATACATACTAATATGATTGCAAAAAGAGGATTATCTGTTCTAAAGGTACCAACAGTTACAGGTACGGCCTTTTTTGCAGCTAAGGATCCAACTACTGCAAGCAGTATTATTATAGATAAATATCTTCCTAAGAATATTACTACTCCAGTAGTGGTATTCCAGAAAATTGTATTATCTACCAGTCCCTCAAATCCAGAACCATTATTAGCAGCAGATGTAGTGTATTGATAAACTATTTGAGTTAATCCGTGAAAACCAGGGTTTGATATACCAGCTAATCCTTGTGGAGTAACTAATGCTAATGCTGAAAACATAAGTATTAAAAAAGGATGTATAATGATAGCTAATGCTATTAGTTTAATCTCTTTTCCTTCTAGTTTCTTTGTTAAGAATTCAGGAGTTCTTCCAACCATTAATCCACATAAGAACACAGTTAATATAGCATACATAGTCATATTCATGAAGCCTACGCCTTTTCCTCCAAAAATAACATTAAGCATCATGTTAACCAAAGCTACAAGTCCGCCTATGGGAGTTAAGGAATCATGCATATTATTTACTGTTCCGGTGGTAAAGGCTGTAGTTACAGTAGTAAATAATGCTGATTGAGGTATACCAAATCTAACTTCCTTACCTTCCATATTTCCCATAAATTGATTAAGTCCCAATTGTGCAAGTGCTGGGTTACCAGCTTTTTCTGCTAAATAACAAATTGGTAACATAATTAAGAATAATATTCCCATAGCAGCAAATATGGTCCATCCTTGTTTTTTGTTCTTTAACATCAATCCAAAAGTATAAACAAGAGCTCCTGGTAATATCATCATTGACAACAATTCAATTAAATTTGATATAGGAGTAGGATTTTCAAAAGGGTGAGATGAATTAGCTCCAAAGAATCCCCCACCATTGGTACCAATGTGTTTAATAGCTTCTAGTGACGCTACAGGTCCCAACGCTATATCTTGAAGCTTTCCTTCTAATGTAGCAACAGTATGATTGGCTGAAAGGGTTTGAGGTACTCCTTGAGCCACTAAAAGCAGCGTAACAATAATTGATAGAGGAAGAAATACTCGAGTTATAACTCTAGTTATATCTACAAAAAAGTTTCCAATGTTTTTTTTCTTTCCAACAAGCCCTCTCATGAAAGCTATGGCAGCAGCAAAACCAGTTGCCGCAGAGGTGAACATAAAAAATGTCATTACAATCATCTGACTTAAATAAGAGACTCCAGACTCACCGCTATAATCTTGAAGATTTGTATTTGTAATAAAACTTATTACTGTATTAAAAGTAAGTGATGGTTCCATTCCTCCAATTTTATTTGGGTTAAGGAAATGTATAGATTGAGTTCTCAATACTATGTATGCTATAAAGGCCATAACTGCGTTTACTACAACAATTGTTAACGCATATTCTTTCCAAGTCATATCCTCATCTCGTTTTATTCCACAAATCTTATAAATAAAATTATCTATTGGATTAAAAAATGCATCAAAGGAAGACTTTTCTCCAGTAATTACATAGTAGAGATATTTACCTACTGGTACTACTAGAAGCATAAATATCACTAAAGGTATTATTATTTGTAAAATTTCCATTTAAGCTTGCCTCCTAATCATAAATCTCTTAAAATTTTTCTGGGTTAAATAGAGCATAACAAAGATATATAAATATTAAAACAGTAATTACAATTAATCCCCACATTTTTCACTTCCTCCTATTAATCCTTTTTAGTTTCAATTTGTCTATCACACCAGTCAGCAAAAAGCTTTAAAGCTATAAAACCAACAAAAAGTGATACTATAAAAATAATATCCAACATATATGGTTCCCCTTCCTTTTATACTCCAGAATATTAATAGTAAGTAATACATTGTCAACGCATATTGAGATTATACTTCCATTGACGAAAAAATTAAAATTTAGTATTAACCTTAATTTGAAAAACTCCAAGCTATTTTGGACAATCTAATTAAAATATCGTCATAGTTCTTAATAGTTTTTAGTATTTACTTTATTTCTTCCTAGTATTCTAAATTGACACTGGACAAGAAAAATGATAAAATTTTAGCCAACCTCATGTTTGTTCTTTAACATCAATCAGAAATAATTGTTGTCAATGGATTGGTCCCAATATAAATCAAGGAAATATTAAATATATCTATGTATTAACATAATAATTAGCCTAAATTACATCTAATAAGTAAGAAAAGCTTAAAATAGAATATTTTCAGGACTTCTCTTAAAACACTAAAGATAATATAATTATTTTATAATAAAATATTATGGCTGTTAAACATCTATTGTAGGATGTTTAAAGAGGTGAAATTATAATGAGTATAAATAAAAACAAAGAATTTTTCGTAAATATATTTACAAATTTTGTGAATACAGGTATTAATAAAAGAAAAAAAGTAATGAAAAGACTTGATAACATAGAAGAATATGCTGAAGTAAAACTTTTAGATAGACATGGAAATATAAGAAGAATAAATGCTAATGATGTTAGAAATGGTGACATAATCCTTGTAGAAGTTGGAGATATTATTCCAAGGGATGGAGAAATTATTGAAGGTCTAGCATTTATAGATGAATCTGCTATAACTGGGGAATCTGTACCTGTTATAAAAGATTCAAGTAAAGATTTTAGTTCAGTTACAAGTGGGACAAAGGTTGTTAGTAATTGGCTTAAAATTAAAATTACCAAAAAACACGAGGAATCATTTATTAGCAGAATGCTTAGTATAGTTGATTCAAGTAAAACAAGAATATCTTAATACAGACTAAAACCCAGTACCTATAAAGATGCTGGGTTTTAATATTTCCTTAACTCAAATCATTAGGTATTATATGAACCTCTATATTTTTTGCAAGCTTTAGCAGCTTTATTACAGTTGATCCCACTAAAATAGTTTGCAACTTTGTTCTCGTACTATGTCCTATAATAATTTGTGTTGCATTCTTTTGGATTGCTAACTCAACTAACTCTCTAGATATACTCTTTCCAGTGAGTGTTACAACTTCCGCACCTAGCTGTCTTGCCAACTTAAAGTGGCTTTCAAGTCTTTGACGGTCTTTGTCAGTGATTTTAGGCATAAACATTTTTGTACTATTTATGTAAACAACGGTCCATTCACATTTAAATCTTCTAGCTATTCTAGCTCCTCTTCTGATTAGTTTTTTAGATGATGGACTAGAACTAATACATACCATTACCCTCTCCATAACATGCCAAGGCTCTTTTATTCCATGTTCTTTTTTATATTCTTCTAACTCCTCATCAACTTCTTCAGCAGTTTGTCTAAGAGCAATTTCTCTCAGTGCATTTAAGTTTCCCTTTCTAAAAAAATTCTTTAGTGCTCTACCAACATTTTCATATTTATATATGTACCCACCCTCAAGCCTATTTTGAAGAGCAGTTGGTGTAATATCAATTACCAAAACCTCATCAGCATCTTCAACAATTTTATCGGGTATAGTTTCCCTTACTGTAATTCCTGTAATTTGCCTTATCACATCATTAAGACTTTCTAAATGCTGTATATTTAATGTAGATACAACATTTATACCCTGATCCAAGATTTCCTCAACATCTTCATATCTCTTCTTGTTTTTGGAACCTGGAACATTTGTATGTGCTAATTCATCAATAAGAACAGTTCTTGGTCTTCTTGCTATAATAGCTTCTGTATCCATTTCTTCCATTACCACACCATTATACTCAATATTATTCCTAGGTACGGTTTCAAGTTTTCCTATTTGAGCTTCTGTTTCTTTTCTTTGATGAGATTCTAAATAACCAACTACTATATCTTCCCCTTTTTCCAACCTACTGTTAGCATCATTAAGCATAGCATAAGTTTTTCCTACACCAGGTGCATAACCTATGTATATTCTTAAACGTCCTCTTTGTTCATATCTTAACTTTTTTAATGCTTCTTCAGGAGTAGTTCTTTTATAATCACTATTCATTTATATTAACCTCTTAAATATATATATAATACTTTATTATATCCAATATAAAATATTTAGTAAACCATGTTTAATTATAAGATACTCTCATTCTAATTAAAAGTATATAATACAAAAAACTACTGGTAAATACCTACCAATAGTTTTTCTCTATTATAAATAGTCCTCCATATTCTCTTGGTGTCTTAATAAATTTACAAGATATTTTGTTTCCTGATCTCGGTTTTTATCCATAACTAACAGTGCGTCGCCCGAGTCTACTACAATTAAATCCTTAACACCAAAAAGAATAATTAACTTTTCTCTTCCAAATATGATACAATTTTCACTTGATTCCAAAAAAACATTACCCATTACGTTATTTCCTTGAGAAGACTTTAAGAATCTACCCAAGGCCGCAAAAGTGCCAATATCATCCCATAAGAACTCACACTTTATAACATAAGCTTTTCTTGTTTTTTGCATTATTCCAAAATCTACTGATATACCATCTATTAACTCATATTGCTGCTTTGTTATTTCTTGTTCTTGATCTGTTCCTAAACTTAGATATATATTCATCATGCACTTATACATTTTAGGTAAATATTTCTGCATTTCTCTCAAGTATACATCTGCTCTCCATACAAACATACCGCTATTCCAAAGATAAGTTCCTTTTAAAATCAAGTCTTTTGCAACTTCTAAGTTTGGTTTTTCTAGAAATCTCTCAACTTTAAAGGTGGCAATATCGCCATTTATTCTTTCACCCATCTCAATATATCCATAACCTGTTTCTGGTCTTGTAGGCTTTACTCCTATTGTTACAAGTCCTCTTCTTTTTTCTGCAATTTCCTTAGCTTGAAGTAAGGTATCTATAAATAATTTTTCATTTTCTATATAGTGATCCGATGGTAAAACTATCATAGTAGCATCATTGTCCTTTTTCAAAAGTTTTACTGCCGAAAGCCCTATGCACGTAGCAGTTGCTTTATTAAACTTATTGGTTATTAAATTTATAATAGATATGGGCTTTGGTCCTTAAGGTGTTTTTATCTTGAGCTACTACAATTTTATCTATTAGGAACTCAACCATAGTTCTGTCTAACTTCGTAAAATTTACAGCTTCATCTATTTTATTTTTGAAGTATTTATATAATTCATGGTTATTATTGATTATTTTTTTCTGTTCTTCCATTGTTTCTTTTATTTTTAGTAAATATTGCTGTTTATCTTGAAGTTTTACTAATATATTTTGAAAGTTTTTTTCGCTTATAACCTTATTTAATTTATCCATATAAATCTGTTCAATATGAATATCTAAATTACTAAGTTGATTTTTAATTTGTTCATATTTATCTGTATTTTGAATTATATTATAAAATTTAAACTTAGTTACTTTATCTATTTCATTCTTATCTATATGTTCCTCAATATGCTTCTTTAAGCTTTTTGAAATTATCTCTCTTAAGTACTGCTCTTTAATAGAATGTGGTGTGCAGCGTTTACCACCCACTTGACTGTTAGAGCATTTATATCCTTTATATTCTGCCCTGTAAACTAGACTTCCTCCGCATTCCTTACACTTTAATATTCCTGAAAAAAGATGTATGTTTCCTCTCTTTTGTCTAAAACTCTTGCTCCTACTTTTTATAATGCATTGTACCTTATAAAAAGTTTCCTTAGAAATAATTCCTTCAAACTCTCCTCCCATAATCCACTGATCTTTAGGCACAACTCTTACTTTTTTAACCTTATAACTAACCTTTCTCCATCTTCCTTGAAGCATTACACCTCCATATTTAGGATTAGTTAGTATACTTTTTATAGTATTACTAGTCCATAGTCCCTTGGTCATTTTAGAAAAATTTCTGACCAAAGCAGCTGGAGATTTTATATTTTTACTGTTTAGATATGTGGCAATTCGCCCCATTCCCCATCCTTGCAGATATAAATTATATATTTCTTTAACTATTTCTGTAGTTTCATCATTTCTTGGAATAAGCCCTATTTGTCTAACGTTGTTATCATAGAATTCCTGAAACCTATAGCCATAGGGAGGTTTGCTGGCAATAGAGGATCCTCTAAGCATTCTTTGCTTTAACCCATCTTTTATCTTTTTTGAGCAATCCTTTATATACATTTCGTTTAGTATATTTTTAAACGGAACTATATCGCTATCTTCCTCTAAGGTATCTACATTATCTAAAATTGATACCAACCTCACTTCATTAGCTTTAAAGTAATTCTCAATATAATAGCCTGCAATGATATAGTTTCTTCCTAGTCTAGACAAGTCCCTTATAACTACCATATTTATCTTCTTTTTTTCTATATCCTCTTTTAATCTGAGAAAACTTTCTCTGTCAAAACTCGATCCTGAGACTCCTTCATCTTTATAAATATTAATTAAATTATATATACCGTTTTTATCCTGAACTTTTTTGTCTTCTATCCATTGTTTTAAGCTTTGTATTTGAGCGGGTATAGATTCTTGTTGATCTTTCTTGTCAGTTGAGACTCTTGCATATATAGCAATATTCCATATATACATTAAATCAATCCCTTCCTTCTTCCATTAATGTTTCTATGTTTTTACTAGAAGTATACCAATCTCTTATTTGCCTTTCACATTCAGTAATCTTTAGATCAACTAAGTACCTTATAATTTCCTCTATGCTCTCACTACCATATTGAAATTCTACCTCTATTTCTTTACTAAACATAAAAACCTCCAACATAATAATCTACTTAATTAATATGCTGGAAGCCTCCTATATATAAATAACCTCAACTTAAATTTAACTTATACGTAGGTATATATCACCATGTTGAAGTCACATTTAAATATTTTTTTATTAGTCTTAGTGAAAATTTGAGAAAAACCTTAGAACTTTAGATATGTTTGAGGTACGAGTTTATCAAAGTTCTTAGATTTTTCTCAAATTTGAACTTTAGCCTAATTAAAATATTTAACGTGACGAAACATGTTGATATATATCGTAGTATAAGTTAAATTTGGGACATGTTTGTCTATATGGTTACTTCTTTTCTAAGCTCATTACAATAAATTAACTTTATTTTATCCATTCTTCTTAGCTTTTTTATATAATATTCTCTCTTCATAGCTTCACTTTTGGTACTATATTCCTCATAATAAACTAATTCTACTGGTAATCTGTTCCTAGTATATTTAGCACCTTTTCCATTATTGTGAGTTGCTATTCTCCTATCTAGATCATTAGTATATCCAGTATATAAAGTTCCATCACTACATTTTACAATATAAACGTAATTCACTACTACCCCATCCCTATTATTGTAGAACCCATAGCTTAAATTTAACTTATACGTAGGGATATATTACCAATGCTGAAGTCACATTTAAATATTTTTTATTAGTCTTAGCGAAAATTTGATAAAAAATC